>DASQDN010000419.1:0-4813 GCA_035634155.1 Bryobacteraceae bacterium
AGTCTACAACCCTGACCCAGCAGCGCGGAAGCAACGTTTGAAGGCGGCTGAGCGGGAGCGAAGCGCAGCACGTCTAGAACGCGATGGTTCGGTGCTGCACGATACCGGCATTCGCGCTCTGCGGCGCAAGCCGGTGTTCACCACTCCAAACGTGTTCGCCCCGGAAGGCTTCAATCCGCAGGATCTGCACGGCGAAGACCAGCACCCGCGCGAAGCAATCGAGCCGCAGCATTGTTATGTGTGCAAGCAGAAGTACTCGTCGATCCACCACTTCTACGACCAGATGTGTCCGGCCTGCGCCGAATTCAACTTCATCAAGCGCACGGAACTGGCGGATCTCCGCGGGCGCGTCGCGCTGCTCACCGGTGGCCGGGTAAAGATCGGCTATCAGGCAGGATTGAAGCTCCTCCGCTGCGGGGCACACGTGATCGTCACCACCCGCTTTCCTCGCGATTCGGCCCGCCGCTATGCGCAGGAGCCCGATTTCGAACAATGGGCGGACCGGCTCGAGATCTTCGGGCTCGACATGCGCCACACGCCGAGCGTGGAAGCTTTTTGCCGCGAACTGGCGGCCACGCGATCGCGTCTGGACTTCATTCTCAACAACGCTTGCCAGACCGTACGCCGCCCTCCCGACTTCTATAAGCACATGATGGAAGGCGAAAGGGCGCTGCAAGGCATGCCGGAACATGCGCGCAACCTACTCGGCAACCCGGCCGAAAGATCGTTGGCCGTAGCGTCACCGGCAGGCGCGCTCTCGGCGGAGTTGTCTCAAGTTCCACTTCTTCCCGATGACCTGCTCGCTCACAAGCATCTGTTTCCCGAAGGCCGTCTGGACCAGGATTTGCAGCAGGTCGACTTGCGAGGCAGGAACTCCTGGCGCTTGTTGATGGCCGAGGTCTCGTCGGTCGAGTTATTGGAGGTCCACCTGGTGAATGCGGTGGCTCCCTTCATTCTGAATGCCCGCCTGAAGGAACTCATGCTCCGCACCCCCGAGCACGACAAGCACATAGTGAACGTTTCCGCTGTGGAAGGCCAGTTCTATCGCAATTGGAAAACCACCCGGCACCCGCATACCAACATGGCGAAGGCCGCGCTGAACATGATGACCCGTACGTCAGCCACCGACTACTTCACCGATGGCATCCACATGAACAGCGTCGACACAGGTTGGGTGACTGATGAAGATCCGATCGAGATCGCGACACGCAAGACAGTGGAGCAGCGTTTTCATCCTCCACTCGATATCGTCGACGGCGCAGCTCGCATCGTGGACCCGATCATTGCCGGCTTCAACACGGGCGTCCACGTGTGGGGCCAGTTTCTAAAGGACTATCGCTCGACGGACTGGTAAGGAAGTCGAGCTAGCGGCGTTCGCCTTTAGTCAGAACTCCTACGAGCATCCCAAGCGACGCGCCCCAGATCAGGTGAGCCGCGACCATCATCGCGTTCCTGCCCGCTCCCTCATCTTTAGCCGAACGATATAGTCCAGCGCCCGGAAGCGCTCCAAGATAGCTGCCGCCCCAAACGGCCAGGCCGAAGAGCATTCCTTCGGCAGCCCGCGGCAGTCCCGTGGCCCCCGCCATGGGTCCGTAGAGCGCCCCGACTGTCGCGCCGTAGCCGAAATGAGCCGCAAGAGTCACAGCTTCGTGCGTCGTCTCATCAGGTCCCAGGTCTACACCCGCGCTGGCAGCGGCGTTCTCCACGATTTGGCGCGGAGGTAAGGGATCCTTCTCCTCCGGCGGTAAAGCACGGTGGATCGCGACCATTGCGGCCGTCATAGGCGCTGTTGCTACAAATCCTGCGATGGTTCCTGCCAACTCACGGTTCATGCGCATCTTGGACGCTGCGGGTAGGCTCCGGTTTCGCGTTAGCATGAAAGACGTTCCCGACATGACGCGACACGTTAGATACACAACTTCACCGGATTGCCCCCCGACCGCCGCCGATACGAACGCCGCTGTTCAGCACGGCGACTTCGATTCACTGCCCGCAGGCGCTCGCCTTCTGCCACCCTGCTCACCGAGCAAGATTGTGTGTGTAGGCCGGAACTATGCCGAACATGCCAAGGAACTCGGGAACGAAGTGCCCAGCGAGCCATTGATCTTCCTGAAGCCTCCTTCTTCGCTCATCGCGCACGGGGACTCCATCGTCTATCCTTCAATTTCGAAAAACGTGCATTTCGAGGGTGAACTCGGCGTGATCATCGGCAAGCAGGCCCGTCATGTCCGTCGCGAAGACGCAATGCAGTACGTTGCGGGTTATACGTGCCTCAACGACGTGACGGCGCGCGATATTCAACGGAAAGACGTGCAGTTCACGCGAGGCAAAGGCTTTGACACGTTCTGCGCGGTCGGCCCATGGATGGTTGCTGCCGCGGAAGTGGACCTGAATTCGCTGCGTGTGATCACGCGGGTGGATGGCGAGGTAAAGCAGGATGGACCGATTACGGACATGCTTTTTCCTGTGGATGCTATAATCGCCTTCGTCACCGCGTGCATGACCCTGGAGCCCGGCGATCTGATCGCTACTGGAACTCCTCCCGGTGTCGGACCCATGCTTCCCGGTCAAACGGTCGAAGTGGAAATCCCCGGCATCGGTCTACTCCGCAACCCCGTCGTTCAAGGCTAAAACAAACCCGTGAAAATCTTTCTCGATACCGCGAACCTGGACGAATTGAAGAAGGCTGCCGATTGGGGCATCGTCGACGGCGTCACAACGAACCCGTCGTTGATCGCCAAAGAAGGACGGCCGATTGCGGAGCAGATCGCAAAGATCTGCGAGATCGTCGATGGCGATATCAGCGCCGAAGTCGTGTCGCTCGAAGCGAACCAGATGGTGGCGGATGGCTTGGAACTCGCCAAGATCCACAAGAACGTCGTGGTGAAGCTTCCATTGACGCGTGATGGCATTCAGGCGTGCTCGAAGTTGTCCAAGCAGGGAATCCGGACAAACGTCACGCTAGTGTTTTCGGCCGGACAGGCTCTACTCGCCGCCAAGGCAGGCGCGTACATCGTCAGCCCTTTCGTAGGCAGGCTGGATGATATCGGCGTTGACGGCATGGAGTTGATCCATCAGATCGTGTCCATCTACGACAACCACGGCTATCCCACCCAGATCCTGGCTGCGTCGCTGCGCTATCCGAATCACGTCACCTCGGCCGCGATGGCCGGGGCGCACATTGGGACGATGCCGTTCAAAGTGCTGGATTCCATGTTCAGCCATCCCCTGACCGATCGAGGGCTGGACCAGTTCCTGAAGGATTGGGGCAAGGTTTTCTAACGCCGCCGCGATAAGAATGAACGTACATCTCGGCGTCGTCTGGGGCGCCGTTCTGGTTGCCGCCGGAACGCTCGCTCCCTTTCTGCTGCGGCGCAAAGACCCGAAAGAAAAGGAGCGGAGACGCCGGCAACTGGTGTCAGCCCGCGGTCGCGTGATCGAAGGGTATGCGATCGAGTCCACCGACACGGTGGTAGTCTATACCTATCATTGGAGAGGCGTACGGTATGAGGCCGCACAGGATATCTCCGACTTCGTGCCACCCGGAGTCGAGTCCGAGCGGCTCTCGGGAGCCGTGACGGTGAAGTTCCTGCGAGAGGCTCCGGCGAATTCCATCGTACTGGCAGAAGATTGGAGCGGCGTACCCGGATTGCGCTCGGGCGCGAAGCCGCGGTAATTTGCGTGCAAACGCGTCGCGTAAGGTCTCCCGTGTTCCTGCGACCGGGCATGGCTAAATCAGTTGCAGCATACAATCACGGGACGCACTTACGCTTTATCGCATAAGTAAACGTTCCTTACAGTCTCACAGAACTATTTTAAGCTTTGTTGCTGCAAACGAGTAAGCTAGATCATAAGGCCTAGGATAGAAGAGATACAAACCTACACTAGACGTATCCCCCACTATAAATTCCGTTCACTCCCCCGCATGGGTTCTCTGCGCTAGCGGTTTGCGGACTTCTATTGTTTTGTAAGGGCCTGTACGCTGTGTATGGGGCTGGTGACCTGCGCTTGAGGCGGTGCAGTCGGTTCGCTAAAAAACACGCGATCTCCAGCCCCGCAGCTCAAATTTGACGGCGCCAACCTCAGTTAATTCGAAGAGAAGCTCGTTGTAAACGATCTCGGATTCCATCCCATTCCGTTCCTGCGGGAACTGGTTCCAGGGCAATAAAAGGCAAGCCGTCCCGGTCCAAATCGTGTAAAACCGCGTAGAGTTCCTGCGCGTATTCTTGCGGGTTGGCGGGCATTCGCCTACGTCGCGCGACACCTGGCTGATCGTGCTGCCACCATAGGTAAGCCCCGCTTCCCGGAGGCGGGTTAGAGGTCAGCAGCAGTGGAGTTGCCGGACTGTAGTGCTTTTCATGCATTCCAGGCGCGGTATGCGCCTGGTTCGGCTTTACCGCGCCGCCAACTTGGATGGGTCCGCCGATCACCGACTCAAGTTCCTGCCGTGAGATCATGCCCGGGCGCAGCAGCACCGGCTCTTCGCCGGCTAACGACAGCACGGTCGACTCAATGCCGACGGTGGTACGCCCCCCGTCGAGGATCGCGTCGATGCGGCCTCCCAACGATTCCCGCACATGATTGGCTTCGGTTGGCGAAAGATGGGTGAATAGGTTCGCACTCGGCGCGGCCAGCGGTATGCCTGCTTCCCGGATCAGCTCGAGAGCAATCGGATGCGAAGGGGCTCGCACCCCGACGGTTGCCAAGCCCGCCGTAACTTCGGATGGAATCGCCTGGATTTTTGGGAGAACGAGGCTCAGCGGACCCGGCCAATACTTCCGGGCAAGGACTTCCGCCGCGTCCGGCCAGGCGG
>DASQDN010000420.1:0-14228 GCA_035634155.1 Bryobacteraceae bacterium
TCGGGTCAAACTTTGCTTCATATGTCCCCTGCCTGATCGAATTCTATACCCAAGCACCTGCCTTCGCGCGGCTCCCCGCCCATGTGAACGCCTATCCCCGCGCGCGTGATAAGCTGTGACCGTCTCCGCAAAAGCGCACAAGAAAGGAACAACAACACATGAGAGTTGGCTGTTTCACCCCCCTGCTCACGCAGTTCCCTTTACCTAAAGTTCTGGAAAAGCTGAAGTCCCTCAATATCGACACTGTCGAGCTCGGGACCGGCAACTACCCTGGCGATCCGCATTGCAAGCTGTCCATGCTTGATAATGAACAGGAACTGAAGGACTGGAAGAAGATCCTCGACGATAACGGCTTCAAGATCAGCGCCCTCAGTTGTCACGGCAACCCGCTGCATCCGGACGGCAACATCGCCAGGGGATTCCAGGACACCGCCAAACGAACGATTCAGCTTGCCCAAAAGCTTGGGGTACCAACGGTAATCGACTTCTCCGGCTGTCCCGGCGATAGTGACAATGCCAAGTACCCGAATTGGGTCACTTGCCCCTGGCCTACCGAATACCTGGATGTTCTCGATTGGCAATGGGAAAAGAAGGTGATCCCCTATTGGACCGAGCACGCCAAGTTCGCCGCCGATCATGGCGTGAACGTCGCGATTGAGATGCATCCCGGGTTCGTCGTCTACAGCCCGGAAACGATGTTGAAGCTGCGCTCGATTGCCGGCCCTTCCATCGGCTGCAATTACGACCCGAGCCACATGTTCTGGCAAGGCATCGATCCCATCGCGGCGGTCCGTGTATTAGGCGATGCGATCTTTCACGTGCACGCCAAAGACACGCAAATCTATGACCGCAACCTTCCCCTCACGGGCGTGCTCGACACCAAGAAGTACACCGATGAGCGGAATCGCGGCTGGATTTTCCGCACCTGCGGCTACGGTCACGGCGAGGAATGGTGGAAAGAGTTCGTGTCCACGCTGCGCATGTTCGGCTACGACTACGTGCTTTCGATCGAGCATGAGGACTCGCTAATGTCGCCTGATGAAGGCTTGACGAAAGCGGCGAACTTCCTCAACTCGCTCATCATTCGCGAACAGCCCGCCGCCGCCTGGTGGGTCTAAACTCCTTCCGTTCGTAACGCGCGGCGGGCCACCCGGTCCGCCGCCTTCCTCCTGCGATAATGAGGCCAAGAGCCTCATGGACTTCGTTGACCACCTGAAGTCGTCGGTGGACATTGTTCGCACTGTCGGCGAGTACGTGCGTCTGCGAAAAGTCGGCGCGCGCTATTCCGGTCTCTGCCCTTTCCATACCGAAAAAACACCGTCCTTCAGCGTCAATCCCGCCATCGGGATTTTCATCTGCTTCGGCTGCGGCAAGAAAGGTGATGTCCTCACCTTTGTCCAGGAAATGGAGCAGTTGACGTTTTTCGAAACGCTCAAACTCCTGGCCGAGCGCAACGGCATCCCCATGCCGACCAAGCACGACCGCAAGGATCCCGATACCGACCTTCGTGCGGCTATCTACGAAATCCATGATCTCGCTGCCGCCGCCTTCAAGGAAACACTATGGGGAGCGAACGGCGGAGAAGCTCGCGAGTATCTCCGCAAGCGAGGCCTTTCCCAACGCATCGCGGAAGAGTTCAGTCTCGGCCTTGCCGAGCGGGCTGGTCAGGACTTGTTACGCCGCCTGAAGCCTCGCTTCAGCCCGGACGAGCTCGAGAAATCGGGCCTTTTCGGCAAGCGTGAAGAAGGGGGCCTATACGACCGCTTCCGCGGCCGCCTGATGTTCCCCATCCACAGCGAGTCCGGAAAAGTAATTGCGTTCGGCGGACGCGCCATGCGGCCTGAGGATGAGCCCAAGTACCTGAACTCACCCGAAACCACGATCTATAAAAAGCGTTCCGTTCTATACAATTTGCACCGCGCAAAAGGAGCGATTCGGACCACCGAGCGCGCAGTATTAGTAGAAGGCTACATGGACGTGATCGGAGTCTACTCGGCTGGAGTCAAGCAGGTGGTCGCAAGCTGCGGCACCGCTTTGTCCAACGAGCAGGTGCGCAATATCAAACGCCATTCCGACAGCATCGTTGTCAACTTCGATCCAGATAAAGCTGGCGCAAACGCGACAGAAAAATCCATCCAGATCCTGCTCGACGAAGGAATGCACGTTCGCGTGCTGGAACTCGCCGGCGGCCTCGATCCGGACGAATTTATCAAAGCCAATGGCGCCGAGGCTTACAACGCGCGGCTGCAGCGAGCCACCGGTTACTTCCTCTGGCTGGCCGATCGCGCACGCCGCAACTTCGACATGACCACAGCCGAAGGTAGGATCCACGGCTTCGAAACCGTATTGCTTCCCACCATTCGCAAGATTTCCGACAAGCTGGAACGCGCTGCGGTAGCGGGCGAAGTCGCCGAGTACCTCGGTGTGGATCGTGCCCTGGTTTTGAAGGAGTTCCGAAGCACTCCGGGCACAAACCGCGGACCGGCGGCCGCCAAGAAGGTTGCCCCGCCCAGCTACTCCATGACCGAGCGTGTTCTGGTCCGCAGCCTGTTCTGCGGCGAAGAAACGCGCGACGCCGTCATCGACGTGCTGCGCCGCTCAGAAGCCGTAAGGCGCTATGCAGTTTGGCCCATTTTGCAGGCTGCGTTAGCCTGCGCCGACGCCGCGGAGCCGGTAACATTCGAAGCCGTAGAACAGCGAGTTGCCGAGCCGGCGCAAAAAACTCTGTTGTCCTCCCTCATATTTGCCGATACGTCTGATGAGACACTTTCGCGCGACCAGGTCATGTCATGCCTTGAAGTGTTGGACGCGGACGATACTAAACTGCGCGAACAGGAACTACGCGCGCAGGTGACGAAGGCTGAGCGTTCCGGAAACTGGGACGAGGCCCTTCGCCTGAATGAACAATTAACCATCCTGCAGCGTACTCGCGCACGCAAAAGGTAGGCGGCCATGTCACCCCGCGGACCTTTTCGTTGCGGTACACTAACGGAAACTAGCAGGTCTCCTGCGGGGGAAGTAGCGGGGTTTGCGTGGCAACCGATGATAAATTCGGCCGAATAAGGGAACTCGTCGATTCGGGGAAAGAGAAGGGCTACGTCCTTTACGACGAAGTCAATGAGCTTCTTCCCGACGACATCGCGGCTGGCCCCGAACTCGATGACCTGCTTGCGGACTTCGACTCCGCCGGCGTCGAAATCCTCGAAGAGCCGAAACTCGAATTCGACAAGAAGCTGGACGATGGCGAAGAGTTCGCCGAACTTGAGCTCGCCCAGGACTTCGGCGATAAGACAAACGATCCCGTCCGCATGTATCTGCGCGAGATGGGTACCGTCCCGCTCCTCACGCGGGAAGGCGAAATCGAGTTAGCCAAGCGCATTGAGCGAGGCCAGCGAAGCGTCAGTAAGTCGCTCTCCCGTTCGCCTCTGATCATTCGGGAAGTAGCCGCGTTTGCGGGGGAGATCCGGCGCGGCGCCCTGCACGCAAGCGACGTCATTATCACAAGCGACTCAATCGGGCTCGACGAGGAAGCGACGATGGACCCTGAGACGGTCCAGTTGTTGGCCTCGATTGAAGAAATAGACAAGCTGCACGCTCAGGCGGAATCTTGCCGCCAACGACTCGCCGCAACTTCGCGGCAGGCCAAGCCTCGCCAGCACCGATCGCTGCGATTCGAGCTCGGCCGGGCCATCGTCACCATCTCCCGAAAGATTCAGGCGCTCGCCCTTTCTTCCTCCACTCGCCGGCACTTGGTTGGAAAGCTGCGAGCGGCGGTCGAGGAATTCAAGGCGCTGGAAAAGGAAATCGCGCGCGCTCAACGGCGTTCGGAAGAGAACGACGCCGCTCCGGTAATGCCGGTCAACGGCCGCGACGCGAAAAAGGACCTCCGGCAGTTGACCGCTCGCATGCAGCAGCTCGAGGACGAGTGCGGCGCATCCGCCGTCGACCTTCGCCGTACGCTGCAAATCCTCGATCGGGGCGATCAGGAAGCCGACGTCGCCAAGAAACAGCTGATCGAAGCCAATCTTCGGCTCGTAGTGTCGATTGCAAAGCGCTACACCAACCGCGGCCTGCAGTTCCTCGACCTGATTCAGGAAGGCAATATTGGCCTGATGAAAGCAGTCGACAAGTTCGATTATCAACGGGGCTACAAATTCTCCACCTACGCCACCTGGTGGGTCCGCCAAGCGATCACACGAGCCATCGCCGACCAGGCCCGAACCATCCGCATTCCGGTGCACATGATCGAGACCATCAACAAGTTGGTCCGTGCCCAGCGGCATCTGCAGCAGGAACTCGGTCGCGAACCTACCACCGATGAGTTGAGCCGCCGGCTCGACATCCCCGTTAATAAGGTCCGTAAGGTCCTACGCATCGCGCAGGAGCCGATCTCGCTCGAAACACCTGTGGGCGAAGAAGAAGAATCGCACCTCGGCGACTTCATCGTCGACCGCCGCGTCACTTCGCCCAGCGAAGCCGTCATCAATCTCAATCTTCGTGAGCAAACGGCCGAGGTACTGAAAACCCTAAGCCCGCGCGAAGAGAAGATCATCAAGATGCGCTTCGGCCTGCAGGATGGCAGCGAACACACACTCGAAGAAGTGGGCCAGCATTTCGCTGTCACCCGCGAGCGAATCCGGCAAATCGAAGCCAAGGCGCTTCGCAAACTGCGCCACCCGAGCCGCAGTCATCGGCTCCGCGCCTTCCTGGACGCCACGGCAGGCGAATAATCACTGCCGGTAAATCTCCTCCACCATGTCCGCGATGGACTCGGGCACAAGCGACCGCCAATCGCCACCCTGACGCAGCGCCTCACGCAGCCGTGTCGAGGAGCATTCGTCGTAATTGCCTGCCGTGCACAGCGTCTTCACCCGCGCCGCAAACCGAGCCTCGGGCACGTATTCCCCAAACCTCGGCGCGACCAGCAACTCGAACTGCTCTAGCATCCGACGGACAAACTGGTCGTCACCGTAATCCCAGGTGAGAATGCGCTCAGCCGCATCGCGCCCGCACAACAGTTGCATCTGCGCCTTCCCATAGTGCGAACGCGCCTCCCGAGCGATGTCCGCGAACAACCCCCCTTCCGCGACAGCGGCGGACAACCGCCGCCCCGAGGCAGCAATCCGCTGCAGCATCGCGAGCCGCTGCTCCAAAGTTGCGCCGTGATATTCCTTGTGCGGGAAGGCGCGTGGAATCACGAGCAGGACTTCATCCACCACGTCGAGCGCCGCTTCCGCAAGCGCCACATGCGCCGCGGTCGGTGGATTGAATGCTCCCGCGAAAACCGCGACCGACTCCGCCGCTCCGGTAGCCCTGTGCACAAACGTCATGCCGGAAGCGTGAAGATAAACCGCGAGCCTTGCCCTTCAGCCGACTCTACCCAAATGCGCCCGCCGTATCGCTCGACAACTTTTTGGCAAATCGCGAGGCCGATGCCCGTGCCTGGATACTGGTGCGCCGCGTACAGCCGCTTGAACAGCCCAAACACCTGGTTGTGATAGCGCGGAGCGATGCCAACGCCGTTGTCCTTCACGGTAAAGATCCACTGATCCAGGGCAGCATCACGCCGGGCATTCACTTCCACGACCGGCGGGGCCGTGCTGCGATATTTAATCGCATTACCCACAAGATTCTGGAATAGCTGCACCAGGTGAATATCATAGGCGCGAATGGCGGGCATTGCGCCGACACGGACTTCCGCGCCGCTACTCTCGATCGCGCCCCGGAGATTCGCGAGCGCCTTGCGCAGCGCCGCTCCCGAATCCACAGGCGCTTCGGGCACCCCTCGAATATTCACCGCATGCGTATACGACAGCAGGTCGCGAATCAGCAGTTCCATACGCTGGGCCCCATCGAGCGTGAACCGCATGAAATCGCGCGTGTCCTCATCGGCCGTGCCGCCCACTTTCTTGGCCATCAACTGGGTGTAGATCGAGATCATCCGCAGCGGCTCCTGCAGATCGTGGGATGCCGAGTACGCGAACTGGTTCAAATCCTCGTTGGCGCGTTGAAGCTCTTCGTTCGACTGACGCAGCGATTCATTTAGCTGCGTGTTCTCGATCGCAATGGAAGCCATCTCCGCAAGCTGCACCACGATGGCCTTATCGCTTTCAGCGAATCCGTCCGGATGCTTGGCCCACAAGCGTACAGTTCCCATCACGCGCCCGGAACGTTCCTTCAAAGGAATAAAGACGTCCGCTCCCCCTGTATCCTGCGCGTCCGATGTCAATTGAATCTCGGAACGCTGGCACGCCACAAGCGCGCGGATGCGATCATTCACTGCGCGAAGCACATCGCCCACAGAAGTTGCGCCGCTAATCGCTACGGCGGCGTCCGCGACACCTCTGAACTGCCGGTCAAGCTTCTTCCGCTCGGTGATATCGACGACGAACGCGACTCCTTCGGTCTGCTGCGGGTTCAACACGGCGGCCGCGATAAGCGCCGGGGTGCGGGTGCCATCAGGCCGGAGATACTCCTTCTCGAAAACACGAGAGACCCCGTGCTCCCGGCATTCCCGCAGAATCTCCTCGTCCACCGCCCTGGAGTCCTCCGGGGTGAGTTCCGCCCACCGAACACCCCCGCCGCGCGTGAACTCCTCGCGCGACACTCCGACCACGCGCAGATACGCGTCGTTAGCTGCCGTGATCCAGCCCTCCAGGTTCCAAAACGCAACCGCCAGGATGTTCGATTCGTATAAGCGGCGAAACCGCTCCTCGCTCTCCCGAACCTCGCGGAACAGGCGAGCATTATCTACGGCGACTGCTGCTCGGCGAGCAATCTCTCGAGCCATCACCAGGTCTTCGGTTCCGAAAGTTCGGCGCGACTCCGACGAGACAAACGTGATCACGCCGAGCGTTCTGCCGCGCGCCAGCATCGGAACGCAGATCACCGAGTGCAGACCCAAGGCGCGAATCAAAGCCAGATGGTCGGCGTCGCGCGCTCGCTCCACCAGTAGCGCGTCCGGCACCTCGGTCAAGACGAGCGGCTGGCCCGTCCGCAACACCACGCGATTGGGGTCATCCTCGGCAGGCGGATATCGTCGCGCGAATTCAAACGCGAACTGGACCTTCTCCGGATCCACATGCTGCACGGCCAACCGGTGGATCTCGCCCGTCGGCTGCAGCATGTCGACAGCGCACCAGTCGGCAAACTCCGGCACGGATCTCTTCGCGAGACTCGCTAGGGTCGCTTCATAGTCGAGCGAGGATGCGAGTTCCTCCCCAACGGCCGCAAGAAAGGATGCTCGCCGTTGCGCCGACTCTGCCTGCGCGCGGAGCTCGATCTGGCGGTCGTACGTCTCAGCCGCGCTCAGCGCCGAAGCCGCGAGGTTCCCGAGCGCTTCCGCCACCCTCCGCTCGGACTCGGCGAACACGTGCGGAGTCCGGTAATAGAACACGATCGTCCCGGCGATCTCCCCATGAATTCGCAATGGAACAGTCAGCAGCGATTCAATGCCTTCCGCGCGGTACAGTTCCGTACGCGACGCCAGATACGGCTCGCTGTAAACATCCTGGACGGCAAACGGCTCCTCAGGCAGTCGCATGTCCCGAGCGCGTTCCGGCGCGATGGATCGCTCATACTGATCTGACAACCCGGTGGATACCATCAGGCGCCATTCGCCGTCCCGCTTGCGCCACACCGCGTAAGCTTCGGCCCGGACAAAGCGCTGCGCGAGTTCCAGGATCGTTCGCAGCACGTGCTCGGATTCCGGCGATGCCAGGAGCACACTTGAGGCTTCCACGAGCAGCGTAAGGTGAGCCTCGTTCTCCCGCAGCATCTCCATCGCACGGCGCTGCTCGGTAATGTCCACGTACACGCTCATGATGCCCGTGATCTGTCCCGAGGCATCGTACATGGGCGCCGTCGACACGCTGATGTCGATCGGCGTAAGGTCCTTCTTCCTTCTGCGCACCTCCCGGCCGGTGAAGCTTTCGCCCGAAAGATCCCGCGCCCGCATCGCCAGATGCTCCTGCCGCTTTTCCTCGGGGATGAACGGTAGCGGTTGCCCCAGTACCTCCGCTTCCGTCCATCCGAATACCCGTTCGGCCGCGGGGTTCCATGACTGAATCAAGCCCTCTCGGTTGAAGGCGACAATTGGCAGCGGAGATGCGTGGATCAGCGCATGGAGAGCCTCGTTGGCCTGGCGCAGTTCCATCTCGACGCGACGGCGCTCAGAGATGTCTTCCTGCACGCAGACGTGGAACTGAGCGCCGCGATCTTCAAGTGTCCGCACGCAGGCTCGCGTCTGGAACGCCGTCCCGTCCTGCTTGCAATTCAGGAACTCGCCTTCCCACCGCCCGGTCCTGTGTACTTCGCTCAGGATTGCTTGTATAGCGGCGTGAGCTGTCTCCTCCGCATAACCGCATTGCCGAGCCACGGGCTGCCCTACCGACTCGCCATGCGCGTAGCCAAACATCCGGTCGGCGGCGCGGTTGGTGTAGACAATCATCCCGCGGTCGTCAAAGACGGTGACCCCTTCCGTCATACTCTCCAGCACCAGACAATGAAACGATGGCAGGTCGTGTGCGAACGGATACTGCTCTTTTCCGCTCACGCCAACTCGCGCTGCTTGGGATCTGGTCTCGTCCACCGGATTCATGCCCAAAACGATTACTGTTCAGTGTCGCACCAACCACAGCAGACGTAACAGGACTATTGCAAGCGAAAATCGGCGACCAGTGGGAGGTGGTCCGATGCCACCAGCGAGGTCCTCGTCCGGTGTAGCGCCACGTGCTCCACCGTCAGTTGAGGATCGTAGTAGATGTGGTCCAGGTGCATCACGGGGAAAACGCCGGGATAAGTCCGAACTTGCTTCAGAAATACGCGGACGTCCGTGCTTTGAAACTCCTTGGCCAGCGTTCGCGACACCTGCCCGCGAGTCCATTCGTTGAAGTCGCCAAGCACAATCCGCGGGCCATCCAGCGTACGACACCGCAAGACAGCCTCGTCAATCAAGTGCTTGGCCTGTCTCCGGCGCTCAAAGAACGCCGTCCCCAGGTGGACGTTGAAAACATGGAGTGCTCGATTGTGCAGAAACACATCCGTACGCAAGCACCCTCGGTTCTCGCGCCCGGGTACGGTAACATCGTAATTGCAGTGCGACCGCAAGGCATGGCGGCTGAGCACCACGTTGCCATACGCATCGCCCAACAGTTGCCGGTTCTCCCCGAATGCCCAATGCCACCCGAGTGCTGCCGCCAGATGCTCGGCCTGGGTGTAGAAGATCTCCTGCAGCGCCAGAATGTCGGCGCCTACCTCCTCCAGCACGGTCTGTATTCTTTGGACGGACACACGACCATCGAGCCCCTTGCACTTGTGCACGTTGTAGGTAGCGATCCGAAGTCTCACTGTTGCCGTTCTAGAATCCGTCCCCAGAATTCGGTGAACCGCTCGATGAGGGGCCGGTGTCTCCATGCGCGATACGTCATCCTCTTACTCACGGCAAGGTCGCGTGCAAAGTCCACTTGGAAATGCGCCGCAAGCTCCAGATCGTTGCATGCAACGTTCACCTCGTCGTTAATGCTGAAGGATCGGTGGTCAAGGTTCGTGGATCCGAACACCGACCAGCGACTGTCAACAACCAGAACCTTGGCGTGAATCATGGAGGGCTGATACTCGTAGATCTCCGCCCCTGCTTTCAACAGGCTTCCGTACAACCGGCGGCTCGCGCGGCGTGCCAACACGTGGTCGTTGTGCTTGCCCGGACAAAGGATGGTGACCTTGACCCCGCGCTGCACCGCCCGAATCAGCTCTCGTCGCAGGCCCTTGTCAGGAAGAAAGTAAGGAGTCGTGATATCGATCCGCTCTCGAGCGCTCGCAATCAGCGTCTGAAACAGCATCCGAGCTCGCGTGGATTGGCCCGACGTGAGGCTGCTGTCCACCACCAGCGTGATATTGTCGCAGGGCGCTTCGTTAAAGCAGAAGTACTCGTCCTCGGTGAGCAACTCGCCCGTTGCTTCCAGCCAATTCTCGACGAAGGTGGCCTGCACTGCTGAAACCGCGTCGCCCTGGATGCGGCACATCGTGTCACGCCACCGGGGCTCTCGGGGCTTTGAAATCAACCAATGGTCTGCAAAGCCGGCTCCGCCGACAAACGCCACCTCGCAATCCACCACGATGATCTCGCGGTGGGTCCGGCTGTTCAGCCGGGGAAGTTGATGCCATTTGAAGCCGTGATACCACTCCACTCGACCGCCGGCTTCCCTCAGTTCCTTGAAGTAGCTATTCCACGTCGCAAAGCACCCGATCGCATCCAGCACCAGGTTTACCTTCACCCCCGCTCGCGCTCGTTCGGTCAGAGCCTCCACAAAACGACGCGTCACTTCCCCCTTTTGGAAGATGTAAGCTTCCAGGTTGATGCTCCGCTTCGCGTTCCGGATCGCCTCTAGCTCTGCCTCGTAGTAGTTCTCTCCATTCGTTAAAACATCGATCTTGGTCGCCTTATGTAGCGACGAGTCGGCCAGCGTCGCCAGCACCCGCTCGAACATGTCGCTGTCGAGCGGCGAGGACGGCGGCTTGGAAACGCGGTACCGCAGCGACGGCTCAAACAGCGCCAAAAACAGCAGAAAGCTCTGAAAACCGATCGCAAGGATAGCCAAGATCTCAAAACCCGATAAATCCAATGGCTGGCGCCTCCCCGGTATGGGACGCAAAACACCCCACGTGGGTGTCAGTTCCCGCAGATGCGCTACAGTAAATACACCATTGTGATACCCCTCACATGAGCACACCGGCCCGACCGAAGCAGCCTACCATTCGTGACATCGCCGCCCGAGCCGGCGTGGCGCCCATGACCGTCTCCCGCGCGATCAACGATAGCGGCTACGTAAGCGCCGATGCGCGCGAGCGTATCTCGCTTGCGGTCAAGGAGTTGGACTACCATCCGAATGGTCTGGCACGCAGCTTGAAACGACGGCGCACGCACGTGGTCGGGATTCTGCTCCCCGACATCGGCCACCCTTTTTCGGCTGAATTAGGCAAGCACCTCGAGGAAACTTTCCTGGCCCGGGGCTACACGTCCTTTATCTCCACCTCTCAGCGCAGCAGCCAGCGCGAACAGGCGGCTCTGAACGCCTTCTTCGACCATCGCGTCGACGGAATTGTGGTCGCGACACTTGAAACCCGCGCGGGCAACGATGCCCTACTCCGCATGATCAACCGCGGGGTCCCTATCGTAATTGTTGGCCGCACTTTGAACCACCCGCACGTCGACCAGGTGAATGCCGACCACTGGAAAGGCGGTCACGAAATGGTTCGCCACCTGGTGGAACTCGGCCACCGGCGCATCGGCTTCATCGGCGCCACCGTACCTATGAGCGCCAGCGTCGCACGATTCCAGGGTTTCGTCGACGGCTTGCGCGAGCATGGCTGCGCGGTGTCGTCCGATCTGATCGTCGGTCCTGATGCCGAATCGCCTGCCTTTGCCACCCAGGAAGAGGGCTACGAAGGCATGCGGAAACTGGCTTCGATGAGCCAACCGCCGACTGCGGTGTTTGCCCGCAACGATGCCGTTGCCATGGGCGCTTTGCGGGCCGCGCGCGACCTTGGCCTCAGCGTTCCGGGCGACATCGCGATCGCAGGGTTCGACAACCTTCCGATCTCGGCCTACACGAGTCCGCCGTTGACCACGGTAAATCAGCCCACTGCGATCCTGGGCCACCGCGCGGCCGAATTTGTGCTCGACCGCATCGAAGGCCGCACCGGCTCTGAGCGCCGCGATCTGCGCCTCGACTGCGAAGTGGTGGTCCGCGAATCGACGCTTGGCCGCGCGGCGCAGGCGTCTACTGTTTGATGATCTGGCCGTCGCTCTTGCGAATCTCGCCCCAGCCGCCGTTGTGATCGCGGCCGTCCCCGTCCGGGAAACTCGGCTTGAACGGATACTTGGCCGCCGCCTTCTCATTTACTTCGATGCCCCACCCCGGAGCTTCGTTCGCATACAGGTATCCGTTCTTCAACTCCGGCACACCTGAGAAAACCTCGCGCGTAGGGTCATTGAAGCTCGAATATTCCTGCACGCCGAAGTTATAACTGGCAAGATCAAGCGCGACGTTTGCGGCGTGCCCGACAGGCGAAACGTCACCCGGACCATGCCACGCCGTTCGGATTCCAAACGCCTCGCCGACAATGGCCATCTTGCGGCACGGTGTCAACCCACCCGCCTGCGACACATGCACGCGGATATAGTCGATCAGCCGTTCGCTCATGAGAGGGTTCCATTCATGCGGACTGTTGAACAACTCACCCATCGCGAGCGGCGTGGTGCATTGCTGCCGGATGAGCCGGAACCACGCGATGTCCTCAGGCGAAACCGGATCCTCTAGGAAGAACAATCGGAACTTCTCCACGTCCTTGCACATCTGCAGCGCCTGCGTGGGCGTAATGCGCTCATGCACGTCGTGGAGCAACTCGATCTCTTCTGGAAGCTGCTTACGGCATTCTTCAAACAGCTTTAACGTCCGCCGGATATACGCAGCGGGCTCGAACACAGGAGCTTTATGCAGCGCAGGCGCCCGGCTCGCGCCACGCGCCGAGCCGTATCCTGCCATCCCCGGCACTCCGACTTGAACACGCACATGCCGGAAGCCTTGGCTAATGAGCTTGCGCGCGCTGTCTAACACCACCGGAATCTCATCCCCGCTCGCGTGGCCGTAACAATCGGCCGCTTCCCGCACCTTCCCACCAAGCAATTGATACACCGGCATATTCGCCTGCCGGCCCTTGATGTCCCAAAGCGCCTGATCTACACCGCTGATGGCGTTGTTCAACACCGGCCCGTTGCGCCAGTACGAACTGTTGTACATGCCCTGCCACAAATCGTCAATGCGATCGGCCGGCTTGCCGATAAGGAAGGGCTTCAGGTATTTGTCGACGGCAACGGGAATCAGATCGGCGCGCTGCGTAAAGGTAGCGCAGCCATATCCGTAGAGGCCGTCCTGGTCGGTCAGGACCTTCACCACGATCAGCCGTACGCCCGTGGGCTGACAAGTGATTGTCTGAACGTCTTTGATCTTCGGCGACGGCATCGCCCGGGTGGCACGCTGGGCCGATTGCTGCGCCGCCAGATGGCGCGGACTCATCAAGGAGGCGAGCGGCGCCGCGCCCGCCAACTTCAATAAGCGGCGGCGATTCACTTTGTTTACGCCCTTTCTCCGGTCTCGATCATCTGCCGCAGCCGCCGCATCTCGTCGCGCAGCTTTCGCTCCCGCGCTACCAGGGTGACTACATAAATGATAACCGCCACCCACGCAACGGCGAAGCCGTAGAACATGTAGAGAAAATTTCGAGAATCCATTAGATCGCGTGCGCCTCCCGCCGCAGTCCGTCCAACTCCCGCCTTGTCTCTTCCTGACGCATCCGTATCAACGTCAACACGACTGCGAACAGGAGCACCGCTAGAAAATTCCAGTAAAGGACACTTTGCATTGCCGGGTCCATTTTGTCGTTAGCGCCGCGAATGCTGAGCACAGGTCCTGGATGCTGCGTGCGCCACCATTCAATCGCCTTCCAGGTAATCATCACACCTGGAAATGTCAGTATCGACAGCACCGCCGACATTCGCGCTCTTTGCGTGGGCTCGTCAATGGCCTGCCGCAGCATAAGATAGCCGCCGTACATCAACCACGAGATCAGCATCGATGTCAGCCGCGCATCCCACGCCCACCAGATACCCCAGATGATCCGCGCCCAAACCATGCCCGTCGCCAGATTCACGGCGCCGAACACCAGCGCAATTTCTGTTACCGAGGCCGCCAACGCATCGGCCGCGAAAGATTTCCGGATCAGGACGATGACGCTTGCCACCATCGCAACCAGAGCCCCAAGCATAAAGGTCCAGGCAGCAGGAACATGAAAGAAGATGATCCGGTAGATAGCGCCCTGGAGCGCTTCATCGGGAAGACTTAGAAACGTCTCGTACAAATTGCGGACCAATAGCACGCCCGCGATCGCAGCAAGGGCGTACATCACTTTATCTCGCATCGTCACCCCACTAGAACGGTATCCACCAGCGCCAAAGATAACGCCGTGTAAATGATATCGAACCCGATCAACAACCGAACCCACACGTCGACGTCTGGCGACAAAGGCTTACCCACCACCAACCCGGCGGTCAATTGTATCGCCGCCAAGAGGCAAGGAATCAGCATGGGATACATCAGCATCGGCAGCATCAACTCCCGCAAGCGCAAGTTCACGGTCATTGCGCTAAACATCGTGCCTACCACCGAGAC
>DASQDN010000421.1:0-5176 GCA_035634155.1 Bryobacteraceae bacterium
CCGGATCGTGTCGTTCTACCCCGTGTCGAAGAAACTGCTGGCGATGGCATCGTCACCGAACGACAAGGCGGCTCGTGAGATCAGCAGCCGGACTCCGGTGAAGGCGTCGTACGACGTCCCCGACAAGCCGCTGTGGCTTCACCTGCCGACCTCCACCCTGCAAAGCCAGAGCGCGCTTCCGGCCGGCACACGTTTGTTCACAGGAGCCCTGGAATGGGCACAGCGCGTGATGTTTTCACTGGGTCCGGCTGGCGATCGCTTCGAGATTACGATGGACGTGGTCTGCCGCACTCCAGAAGAGGCGGCTGTATTGAAAGCGCAGCTTGAAGGCATCACGAAGCTGCTGCAGAATCTGATCGCAAGAGAGAAGCAGACGCCGAGCATGCGCGATCTCAGCGGTGTCCTGACCTCAGGATCGTTTCAGCGCGATGTGGAGCACGTGATCGGGCGTTGGCCGGTCGACAAAGCCTTTATCGACAACCTGGGTTCCACCCGCTAGGGTTCAGCCCGCGTAAGAGTATTCCCGCACCACCAGCTTGTCAATCAAGTGAAGCTGTCCGTTGATGCAAGCGATGTCGGCCCGCACGATGCGCGCGCCGCCAAAGAAGCCGTCGGGGCCGTCCAGCGATACCTCCACCGGCTCTCCACCGAGCGACTTCACCGTTGCCGTGGTCTTCAAATCGATCAGCAACTGCCGGCCGCGTACGATGTGCAGAGCCACAATCGAACGAAGACGCTCCGCATTCTCGGGCTTCCTCAGTTCATTCCAGAAGTCATTCGGCGCGGCTTCGAGGGCTTCGTTGGTGGGAGCAAACAGCGTCCGCCAACCCGTCAAGGCGAGTTCATTCTCCATCCGTACCGCTTTCACTCCTTCCATAAAGCGGCTGATGGTCGGCAGGCTTTCCGCGGTTTGGAGAATGCGCTTGGGGACGAGCGACTCGTCTCGCCCGGTACCCTCTTTCATCGTCGATTGATCTTGGGAACTCATCTGTGACGTAGAGGCGCTACGGGCCGCGCCGTTACGCGCGACTAACGGCTACGTTCCGGATCCACGTCAGCAGATCCGAATCGAGTTCGTCGCGGCACTGATCCAGCCCATGCCGGCAGCCTGGATAAAGGAGCAGCTTCTTCGGCTCCAGCGCCCGCCGGTAGATGTCCTGCGCACACGACGCAGGCAGCACCTCGTCCGCGGTTCCGTGAATCAGAAGCAGCCGATTAGGAGACAACTTGTTCACCGCGCCCGTGCCCGCCGTTTGGCTGCTCATGGCCACCACACCCGCCGTGGACAAGCTCGCCGCGCCCGCGCTGATCGCTATCGCGCCTCCGAAGGAATGCCCCACGAGCACGATCCGGCGAATGCCCATCTCTTCCAGCACATGCATTCCGGCCAGCGTGTCGAGCACGCACGATGTCAGATGCCCAGGGCTTCGGTAATCGAGCCGAAGCGACGTCCAGCCTTCGTCCACCAGCGTCTTGGCGAGGCGGATATACATGCCGCCTGCAGGACCGCCTAATCCCCCACCAGAGCCGAACACCCATACGATCCCACTACCCGAGCCGGACTCGGCCTTGTGGAGACGGCAATTGATCACCCCAGCATTGGTATGGATGTCGAGTACGCGCGAGCCGTCGTCATCCCACACCCCGTCGACAGTCTTGTCTACTTGGAGTGCCATGCGGTGTTATACATCTTCTCCCCAGCTTCCACGGGGATGCTCAGACGGTTCTCGGGCGGTGGTAGCGGACACGTCGCGTACGGCGTGAAGACGCACGGCGGATTGTAGGCTTTGTTGAAATCGAGTTCAACCGGTCCGGCTTTGTTGGGCGCCTTGGCGTACAGAAACCGCGCCGCAGGATACGTGGTCTTGCCGGCCGTGGTATCGCGAAAGACCAGGAAGAACTGGTCGGCTTCAAGGATCGGACTCACGCGGAACGTCTTCCCTGCCCGGGTGAACTCGACGGTTCCGGGAATCACCATCTCCTGCTTGTCACCGGCCTGGGCGTCGAAGAATCTTTTCTGTGGTGTATCGAACGGGATGTACTTGGCAGTCACGCGCCAGCTTGGGTCCACTGGATACCAATCGAGCTTGGTGAAATTGCGACGATACTCGCTGTTGTTATCTTTGATCCGGACGCCATAACGCTGGCCGCGCTTGATGACGAACAGCTTCACTCCATCGGCGGAGACATAGTCATCCGTATCCGGCCGCAGCACCTTGGTCTCAGAACTGGCCAACCGCTTATAGGTGACCCGATCGCCTTCCACCGTCATCTCGCCGCCGCGCACCGGATTGTCTCCGGGGTTTAGCCACGTGAGGCCCGAGAGCGAAAGCCATCCATCGGGAGCTTTCAGCCTGGTTTCGCGCTCGGCGCGCCACTTCTTGATCGAGTCGGTATAGTCGGAGGCGATCAATCCTGCCGCGCATAGCGCAACCGCCGCGATTCGCATGGTGTATAGACAAAGAAAGCCCGCGGGCTGTTACCCCCGCGGGCTACACCTATCTGTCGCCGGTGTGGGTGTAGAAACCTGATGTTTAGCGATTCTTGGTCACGCGGTCGTAGATATATCCACCCGCGCCGCCCGTGATCGCGCCGATGGCCGCGCCTTTGCCGCCACCCGCCAAGCCGCCGATTGCCGCGCCGGCCGCTGCGCCACCGCCGATGATGGCAACGCGCTCCTTGGTCGAGCGTTCATTTCTTCGGTCGTCATCATAAATTGAGCTGCTGCTGGAACGATACGGCGACTCCACTTCCTTGTTTTTGGTCGCACGATCGTACACGTAGCCACCTGCGCCGCCCGCGAGCGCGCCGATCGCCGCGCCTTTGCCGCCGCCCGCCATCGCGCCTACCGCCGCGCCCGCCGCTGCGCTGCCGCCGATGATCGCTGCCGACTTGGCCCCCGAGCGTCGTTGCGTCACAACGCCCCGGTCGTCATACACCGCGCGATTCGCGCGCCGGTCGTCGTACACACGCGGGCGAGTCCGCAATTGAGGTTCGCCGTAGTTCGAAGCGACACGCCGGACCGAACTCGAACGCGCCGGCTGATGATAAACGGAGCCTTGAGATCCATTGAAGGAGGCCGACTGCACCGGAAGCGCAGGCTCGGGCTCCAAAACAGGAGCAGTGAAGTTTGTTGCCTGGGGCGCTGCCGCCACAGTGGGGGTCTGACGCATCCAGCCGGCCGTCGCAACGGCGCTCAGTGCAGCAACTCCAACCATAAGCAAGCGATCGTTAAGCATTGTCGTGTCCTCCGTACGCTCCAACAGACGTGCCCCTTTTCAGGCCAGTTACGGCTTATATAGTTTAAAAACCTCAATGATGGGGCGGCCGTTGTAGTCATGCAAAACACGCGATTCCGCGATACGAAATCCCTCGGATTCAGCGATCGAGAGGTAACCTTTCGTGATCTCCGGGTACAAGCGATTCGCCTCCGTGTGCGTGATGTATACGATGCCTGGCGTGCGGATCTGTTCCTTTACCGCGTCCGGATCCGCAGCCGGATCGGGAGCGGCGCACATAGATGTCCTTCCCTGCGATAGAAGGAACGTATTCTCGTACAGGCCCCAGTCGAGCACACAAACGAAGGCAGGCTTCATCTCTTGTACCGCAGCAGCCGCAGGATAGATTGCATCCGTCCATTCCTTCACGCCTCCATTGCGGAGCATGTTCGTATACGTCGTCCCGATCACCGCCAGGCTGGATAAACACGCCGTCACCGCCACAAACGCCAACGCCGGGATACCGGAGCGACCGAGTCGGCGCGACACCTCAGCCAGGACAGCTGCGATGGCGAGATGAGGAAACGGCCATAGAAGGACCGTGTGGTGCGTACTCCCTCCCGCTCCGACAGTGAAAGCCATCTGCACCCACGCTACGGCGCAGTAGATGAGCACGAATAGCACTGCGCGGGCGGCCGTGGACCTCCACACGAACGGCGCGAGCGCCAGCGCGAGACCAGCCAGATGCGCGTACCCGTTCGTGCGCGGCATGCCGGCGGCGCGCGCCGTCGACACCCAAGCTCGCTTGATAGCATCGTCCGGCTCTCGCACCGGCCCGTCCCACTCTTCCCGCACGATACTGCCGAGCAGTCCCCCGCCTTGCAAGGTGATGACGAAGGCCCGTGCCTTCTGACCCACATTCTCCTGCCATGACCAGGAGCTTTGGCGGAAGGTCGCCAGGGGATACTTCACGTTGTAAACAATCAACGGCATGGCTCCCACGGCAAGGCTCCCGGTCGCGACCGCCACGTTGCGCCAGGTGAGCAGGCGCCAGACCCGGCGGGGGAACACGGCTGCCGTCGCTACCGCGAGGCCGCTGAACGTCCAAAAGAACAGCGCCTTGTCCCAAGCCCCCAGTCCGAGCAGAACGAACCCAATTGCCAGCCATCGCTTGCGTCGGTCGCGGCTAAACTGAAGAACCGAAAGCACTCCGGCCACCGCGAGCAGGTGCTGGAGCACGACCGGTCCCCAATCCCAACGGCTCGTCAGCACGAAATTAGTGTCTACCGAGAGCAGCGCCGTCGCCGTCAACGCGGTCCTCACCCCCAGCGTCCGCTTCACCAACAGATAAAACAGCCAGATCGTGAGCGCGCCGAGTACGACCGCCGGGACGCGAACCGTCGCCGCCGACGCCCCGAGGTTCCGCATTATCGGCTTCCAAATGTAAGCTTTAGCGGCGCCGACGTAATCCATCAGCATCAGCGGACGAGTCTTTCCGAGCAGTTCGATATCGGCCCGATACGGCGGGTAAACGGCGCGCGCAAACAGCACTTCATCCATCTGCAGACCGAGTTCGCCGATCCACGCGCATCCCAGCGCTATGAAAAGGAGGCAGAAGAAGATGGCGGCCCAATCCGCGCGGCTGCGGAGCATTCCGCAGATCATCATCCCATGTCGTTACCCGGCGAGCTAACTGACCTATAATCAAGGTCATGGCCACACCCTTCCGGCTGGACGGCAAACGCGCCCTGGTCACCGGCGGCGCGAGCGGTATTGGCGAGGCGATCAGCCGCGTCTTTACCACCGCCGGCGCATCCGTCTATATAGCTGACATCAACCGAGATCAGTCCGAAGCGCTCGCGGCGGAACTCCCCGGCGCGGCGGCCCTCGAGTGTGACATCACGGACGAAGTTTCCGTACAGAGCGCCTTCGGGCGTATCGATCAGCTCGACATCCTT
>DASQDN010000422.1:0-2185 GCA_035634155.1 Bryobacteraceae bacterium
GAAGATTCGGAAGAACATGGCGGTGCGGCGGATCGCCATCTGCTTGCGTGCCCATTCCGTGCTGGAGTTCCCCTCGGGCCTGCTGGAGCAGACCGGAACGGTCCCAGGCGATCAACTGGAATTCGAGCCTACCTGAGCGTGCGCAGCAGGTTGCTGTAATCGTCCGTCCACAACGGCGCTTGACCGCGAATCGGACTCGCCAGGTACGAGAAGCGGCTGGCCACGGCAGGATTGCGCGTCACCACCACCCAACTGGAAAACAGAATCATATTCGTCGGGTCCGAGCTGTTGTTCACCAGGAAAGCCTTTGCGTCCATTTTGGCCGCGATCCGCTGCACCACCGGTGATAAATCCAGGTGCTTATTCGTCACGTGGATCGCGAGCGCGCCCGTGGGCTGCAAATGCCGGAAGTAGAGTTCGAATGCCTCAACGGTCAGCAGATGGACCGGGATCGAATCACCCGAAAATGCGTCCACGGCAAGCACGTCAAAGTTCTGCGGTGATTCCCGCTCCAGGGACAAGCGCGCATCGGCAGTCACCACGTCGATCTTGGCCTGCGATTCGCGAAGATACCGAAACTGATTCTGCGCCAGCTCCACTACCGAAGGATTAATCTCGTAAAACCGATAAACGTCATCCGGACGGCCGTAAACGGCAAGCGTACCCGCGCCAAGTCCGATCACGCCGACTCGCATCGGCGATTCCGAGCGCAACGTCTCGATCGCGATCGCCACACCCGATGCGACGCCATAGTAGGTGGTCCCGATGCGGCTGCGCATCGGTCCCAGAAACTGCACCCCGTGCTGGATTGAGCCGTTATAAAGCGTCCTGACTGCCGTCACGGCCGCACCCCGGTCAGTGACCTGCAAGGTGCCGTAGAAGTTTCGCAATCGAACGAAATATTGCGGAGTGGTCTCGGGCAGCATCACGGCCACCGCGGTCGCAGCCGCCGTCACTGCCCCGATCCGTACGATGCGCTTGGACTGTAGGCCGTACAGCAGCCACAAGGCGAGCATCACCGACATCAGCACTCCGATCGGAAGCTCAAGATACTCATCGAAGATCCGCGGCGCCACAAGCCCGACGAAAAGTCCGCCGAGCGCGCCGCCCGCCGACAGCGTGAGGTAGTAGGCCGTCAGTTCGCCCGTATGCGGACGAAGGCGCGCCAATTCGCCATGGCAGAACATGCAGATAATGAACAGCGCCCCGGCCAGCATTGCCAGCGACATCTTGATGGACACAAATCCTTGCTGTGCCACGGCCATGGTGACGCCGGCCCACGCGAGCGGAAGCAACCATTTATAAACCCGCGGGCGATACCAGCCCTCGCTGTCAAAGCACAATACGAAACTCAGCAGATACAGACTTAAAGGCGCCACCCAAAGGAACGGCACCGCGGCCACATCCTGGCTGAGCTGATTCGCAACCGCCAGCCAAAGGATCGACGGACACGCCCCTAGCGCCAGCCACGTCCACGCGCGCCGATCAATGGAGAACTTCACCTCGGGAAGCGGGTGCCCGCCGCGGCTCAAAAACGCAGCCGCACAGCACAGCGCGGCGAACCCCGCGTAGCCGATGGTCCAATACATCATCTGCGCCCGCGTCGAGAGCGTCGGCTCGATCGCCGCGGGATAAGACAAAAGCGCAACCAGCGACCCCAGGTTGGAAAGAGCGAACAAGCGATACGGCGTCTCGCTAGGCGTGTTGCGTGCAAACCACGATTGCACCAACGGGCTTGTCGCCGACAAGAGGAAATAGGGCAGACCCACTGACGTCAAAAGCAGCCCCAGAATCTCCAGCACAGGATCGTCGCCAGTGGTCGGCTTCCACTCAGCCGAGGGCCTCAAGGGCAGCAATAGGAGGCTGCCCAGCAGCAACACCGCATGCAGCGCCACCTGCATCTTCAATGTCAGCCGTCGCGCGATGAAGTGAGCGTACGCATAGCCCAGCAGCAGCAAGCACTGATAAAACAGCATGCTGGTGGTCCATACGCCCGCCGATCCGCCGAACCAGGGCAGGATCGCCTTCGTCAGAACGGGTTGTACAAGCAGAAGCAGGAGCGCGCTCCAGAACACCGTGGCCGCATACAGCAGCCGCTTGCCAGGAACACTCACTGCAAACCAGTCTCTCATGGAGGGCATGCGCTATGTTGAGGAAATGGCCTACCTGCCGATTGAAGACTACG
>DASQDN010000423.1:0-5385 GCA_035634155.1 Bryobacteraceae bacterium
TTCACGAAGTACTTGAATTCGTCATCGTAAAGGATTGGGAACAAGCTGAGCGCGGTATCGCGTTCATGCGATCGGAGATGGACGGCCGCGCGACATTCCTCATTCACCCGGAAGAGAATGCCGCCATCCCAACGCCCCATCTGCCAGCGCTCACACCGGAGCAGGGAATCACCGCGAAACTCAGCGACGTCCTCCGCCTCACCAACGGACTCTCCGCCGCTCCCGCCGATCTTCTCCCGCGCCTCGCCCGCTGCTATCTAGCTGAAGACCGGGCCGCGGCGCAGCGCCTCTCGCTCGAGCACCCCGAAAACTATTTCCTGCTCCCTGATGGAATCTGCTTCCACGGCCATGCCGTCAGCGGCGGCAAGAAGACGGGCAGCGGACCGCTTGGCCTCAAGCGCGAACTCCGCGAAGTCTCTTCGCAGCACGCCGCCAAGCAAAAGGAATTCGACCGCACCAAGAGCCTCCTCGAAGACCTCGACTTTGAAATGGCCCAGCTCTCCGAAGACCTGGAGCGACTCCGCGGCCAGCAACAGCGCCAGGAAAAAGAAGCCGTCGCCCTCGACCACGAGATTCGTAAAATGGGCGAAGAGTTTAACCGGGCTAACTCGCGACTCTCCGTCGCCCGCGCCGAACTCCAGCGCCTTATGCAGGAGCGCGAACGCTCCGCCGCCCGCCGCGAGCAGAACGAAAAGCTTGTAGCGGAGAAGGAACAAGCGCGACTTCAACAGGAGCAAGCCCTCGCCGAGTCCCGAGCCGCCCTCGAAGAACTCCGCCAGGACGTCGGTCGCCTTTCCGAAGAGCACTCGGCGCTCCGCGTCGAAATGGCCGGACTCGAAGAGCGCCGTCGCGCCGAGCAGTCCGCCGCCCAACGCCTCGAAAACCAGATGCGCGAAGTAGCGCATCGTCGCCAGCAACTCGCCCACGAACTCGAACGCCTAGGAGCAGAAAAATCCCGCCTCCTCGCCGACAACGTCGAACTCGACAGCCGCGCCGGAGTCCTCACCAAGCAGATCTTCGAAGGCGACACAATCGCCAACGAACTCGCCGCGCAGGAAGCCGCCGGTCGAGCCGAACTCGCCAAGGCCGACGAAACCCTCCGCATCTCGCGCCAGGAACAGCAGGCCGCATCCGACCGCCGCTCGCAAGTCGAGCTCAACCTCGTCAAGAAGCAAGCCGAACTGAAGTACCTCGAGGAAACCTGCAACAAACAGCTAGGCTGCACCCTGCAGGAAGTAGCCGAAGGAGACGAAACGGTCATCGACGAAGTCGGCCTTGCCGATATCGAACAGAAGTGCCAGGACCTCAGCGGCAAGATCGATGCCCTCGGCCCAGTCAACACGGAAGCCGTCGAGCAGTTCGATGAAGCCCAACAGCGCTATGACTTCCTCAATGCGCAACGCCAGGATCTTCTCGATTCCATCCGCGACACCGAAAAGACCATCAATGAGATTGACGTGGAAGCTCGCAAGCGCTTCACTGAAGCCTTCGAGATCATCAACAACAACTTCCGCCAGATGTTCCACACATTATTCAGCGGAGGTGTGGGCGAGATGCGCCTCAGCGACGCCGAGAATGCCATCGAATCTGGCTTCGTCATCGAAGCCTCGCCCCACGGCAAGAACCTCCAAAGCGTCCTCCTCCTATCCGGCGGCGAGCGAGCGCTCACAGCCATGGCCCTGCTGATGGCAATCTTCAAATATCAGCCGAGCCCGTTCTGCGTCCTCGATGAAGTTGACGCCCCGCTCGATGAAGCCAACATCGACCGCCTGACGCGCCTCCTCAAGGAGATGTCGTCGCAAACGCAGTTCATCGTAATCACGCACTCCAAGCGCACCATGGAATCCGCCCAGGCGCTCTATGGAGTAACCATGCAGGAACCCGGCGTCTCCAAACTGGTATCGGTGAAATTCAACCAGCCACCGCCACCGCCGCCGCCAGTGATGCAGCCGCAACTTATCGCCAACTAACAACCACTTCATCGCGCGCACGCAGGAGCGCAAAACTCCCGCGTGCGCCTCACATCACGCCGGCGCCACCACCGCATGAATCAGCACCCCCGCGGCGGCAAGCGAACAAACCGTCCGCACATGGTTCCACATCACCCATCCCCGCAGGTACAACTCCCACCAGGCCGCGCCCTCCGCACTATCCGCAACCACCCGTGCCAGCCGCTCATTCGATGGCACATTGCAGACCATCGTCACTCCAAAGCATCCCACCGACCAACGCAGCAAACCCATACCCACCAACACAGCCGACACCGGCGCTGTCCCCACAAAGACGCCCAAAAACACAGGATTCAGCACCGCGGCATGAAGCGACTGCATCGCTCGATGCCCTAGCCGCGAGCTAGCCGACCCAGCGCCCCCATCACAAACGACGAAAAAGCAAAGAACGCCCCGCCAATTGCACCGCTCCCAAAGATCGCCGCCACCGTGAGAATCGACATCTTCTGAAAATACCTGTTGACACATCCCATCAAGATCGGTTACAACTTGTAACGCTACAATGCGTAACGATCCTCAGCCCGCAAAAGCCCTCAGCGACCTCGAATCCCTCATCATGCGCTGGCTTTGGGACAACGGCCCAGCCACCTCGGAAGTCGTCCGCGAAGCCCTCGCCCACCAGCACCCGATGAAGGACGCCACCGTTCGCACCATCCTCCGCCGCCTCGAAGAAAAAGGCTACGTCGATCACACCGTCGAGGGCCGCACCTACATCTATCGCGGCCTCCACCAGCCCGAAAACGTCGCCGCCGGCGCTCTCCGTCAACTCATCGACCGCTTCTGTGGAGGCTCGGTCGAACAACTCCTGGTTGGAATGGTCAATCAAAAAGTAATCAGCCCGCGCGAGCTGAAAGAACTGGCAAATAAAATCGAATCGAAAAAAGGGAAACTACTCTAAAATGGCACTAATCCAAACCATCAGTGCAATATTAACCGAGCTCATGGTGGGCGCGTCTCTTCGTGCCCTCGCCCTCGGCGCGCTCGTCACCGTCGTCCTCTTCGCCATCCGAGCCAACACGCAGCTCCGCCACGCTGCCTGGACCGGTGTCCTCGTCTCCATGCTTATCCTCCCCATCGCGAGCTTCGTTCTTCCCCCGCTGCCCCTGCCCGCGGCGGCCGCCAACAGGCTGAAGCCCGTACTGAGCGCCCCGACGCCCGCAAGAGTCTACAACGCGCATCCCATCCGACTCGATTTCGCCACCCGGACAGTCGAGCAGCCGGCGGCCACGACCAGCTCCGCGCCCGTTGCCTGGACTACCTACGCCACGGCCATCTATCTACTCTTCGCGTTCGCGTTCCTCAGCCGCGTGTTGATAGGCATCTGTCTCACGCGTCGGCTGCTCACCGGAACCACCACACTCCGGGACTCGGAAGCCAACGATGTCCTCGACCGAGTTGCCGATCGACAAAACGCACCCTATCCGCTTCCGATCCTCCTCGAATCCCAGGAGGTAACCGTACCCTGCGTTGTCGCGCTTGATCAGCCCGCAATCCTTCTGCCCGTAGAATGGCGAACATGGGACGAGTGGAAGCTCCAAGCCGTCCTCGCGCACGAGCTAACCCACGCCCGCCGTGGTGACTGGCACTTCCTTCTCCTCGCCTCCATCAACAAATGCGTCTTCTGGTTCCACCCACTCGCCTGGTGGCTGGAGCGCCGCGTGGCAGCCCTCTCCGAGCAAGCCAGCGATGAAGCGTCCCTCCTCGTCACCCGCGATCCCGCGCGCTACGCCGGAGTCCTTCTCGAAGTCGCCGCCTCCGTCCCGCCGGCGCACGGCCGCCTCATACCCGCCGCCGTTCCAATGGCCAGCACGCACCCGGTGGCCCGCCGCATCAACCGCATCCTCGATCGCCCGATCGGGTCGACAGGAGTCCTGCCCACCCGATCGTGGCTCATGCTGGCCACCTGCATGATCCCGCTCGTCGGGGCCATCGCCGCGGCCCAAGTGGCCCAGCCGCCGTACATGGTCTTTCCGCCCGTCCCCGCGGGACCTTCACTCCAGCAGGGCCGTCAGTACAATTCAGAACAAGCGCGCCAGTTCGAGCAGGCCGTGGCGAACAACCCGCAGGATCTCGAAGCGCGCGGCGCCCTGATCGCCTATTACTACGCCAACGCCAAAGCGGAAGAACTCACCCCGCACGTCATCTGGGTCATTGAACATCACCCCGATTCCGATCTCGCATCGCTCCCGCTCGTCAACCAACCTTACTTCGCGGCAAAGGATTTGCACGTGGAGCGTAAGAAGACCCTCTGGCTTCAGCAAGCCGCCGTCTACAACAACAACCCACGCGTCCTTGCCAACGCCGCAGCCTTCGTCGCGCGACTCGACCCGCCCGAATCCGAGCGCCTCTTGAAACGCGCAATCTCTCTCGATACCAACAACCCGCAGTGGCTCCAGAACTTGGCGGACCTGTACGCTCAAACCATTTATGCAGGCTTTTTCCTGCACAGCGGCGTCAACGTCATGTCCGATTGGGTCGGCGCGAACGTGTCCTATCCGCAGCAACTGAAGGATGAAATGGAGCGGTCGAATGATCTGAAGTTCATCGGCAACGTAGCATCACGCCTGGCCGCCACCGTCGCCCACACACAGCTCTACATCAGCGATAAACAGTGGATGATCGACCAGGCTCGGAACGCAGCACGCGACTACACTCGGTCGCTACTCAAGCGCGCCTACGCGAGTGACTCCACGAACCCGCAATTGACCCAAGCCCTCACCCAACTAACAATGTCCGAGCAGCGTGACGCAGCATCCGCCAACAAACAGCCCATGCCCGTTCGTCCGCAATCCGCCACCAGCAATGCTCCCCTACCGCCCGGCCGTATCCGCGTAAGCGGGGCCGTGCAACAAAGCAAGCTCATCGAAAGCCCAACGCCGGAATACCCCGCCTTAGCGCAACAAGCGCGCATTCAAGGAGTCGTGCGCCTGAACATCGTCATAGCCCACGATGGCGCGATCACCAACCTGGTGCTTCAAAGCGGTCATCCTTTGTTAGTGCCCGCGGCGACCGAAGCAGTGCGTCGATATCGTTACGCCCCAACCACCCTAAACGGCCAACCCGTAGAAGTGGAAACGGTCGTAGACGTCAACTTCACGCTGTAGCCCACCACGAGGCCACGCAGACGCTGCACGCCCCCGTAGCGCCTGCGTGGCCGGCTCATCCTGCTGTAAAATCAGCTCCATGCCCGCCGATCCCGACGTAATCTTCGCCACCCTGAAGGCCGCCTTGGCCAAACATGCGCCAGGCCTCACCGCCACCGCCGATACTCCAACCGAATACACGCTCAGTTCCAATTCGCCCTCGCCCTTCCATCAACACAAAGGGCACCCCTTGCAGTTCGCATCCGTGCGCACCGGAAAGGCATACGTCAGTG
>DASQDN010000424.1:0-3885 GCA_035634155.1 Bryobacteraceae bacterium
GGGGACGGCCCTGGCGATCATGGGCGAGCAGGCGCCGCGTATCTGACAGGCGCGCATCCGAAGAAAACGTTCGGCCAGGATATTCAGGCCGGAGTGTCGGTGGCCCAGATTATTGCGCAGAAAGTAGCGGCCGAGACTCGCTACGCGTCGCTGGAGCTTGGTTGCGAGGAAGGTATTCAGGGCGGCAATTGCGATAACGGATATAGCTGCGCGTATAGCAATAGCATTTCGTGGCGCACGGCATCGACGCCGAATCCGCCGGAGATTCGGCCGCGCGCGGTCTTTGAGCGCTTATTCGGTTCGGCCGATGTGGAGAAGGATCCCGCCAAGCGCGCCAAGAAGGAGCGGTATCGGCGTAGTGTGCTCGATTCGGTGCTCGGGGATGCGAAAAAGTTGCAGGGCGATGTGGGCGCCGCGGATAAGCGGAAGCTCGACGAGTATCTGTATGCGATTCGCGATATCGAGACGCGAATGGAAAGGGCGGAGGTGGCGGGCGCGGCTCGGGTAGAGCCGACGATGGAGGCGCCGCCTGCGAGTGTTCCCGAGCATTACGGCGAGCATGCGAAGTTGATGTTCGACTTAATCACCGCGGCGTTTCAGACCGACTCGACGCGCGTGATTACATTTTTGATGGCGATTGAGCAGAGCAACCGCGCGTACCGCGAGATCGGGATTCCGGATTCGCATCACGGGTTGACGCATCACGGCGGGGATAAAGAGAAGATCGCCAAGTGCGTGCAGATTAATCGATATCAGGTCGAGCAGTTTGTTTATTTCATCGAGAAGTTAAAGGCGACGCCGGACGGGAATGGCACGTTGTTCGATCATGTGATGGTGTCGTACGGCAGCGGGCTCGGGCGCGATCACGATCATGACAATCTGCCGACTCTGCTGACCGGGCGCGGGAATGGGCTGTTCCATCTCGGTCGCTATGTGAAGCATGCCGCCGAGACGCCGTTGGCCAATTTGCATGTCGCGATGATGGAGCAGATGGGCGTGCCGGCGGGGCGCTTCGCCGATAGCACGGGGAAGCTGGACTATCTGACTAGCTTGTAGTCCTTCAGAAGCACTGAACCGCCAATCATCTTAACAATCGCCGGCGAAACCGCTGCTGGACGGCTGGATTCGTCAGTTCACGTAAGGCGTGTTTGCCGATCCAGCGGCGTGTGGGGTCGTTCGAATCGGCCAGGCGCAGCGCAGTAGCAGTGGCGGCTTCGTTGAGCCGTCGGCTTCGCTTGCCGATCGCGCGCAGGGCCATGTTCACCGCCTTCTTCACGAAGTTGCGGGCATCGCCGGCTTCACGCTCGATGAGCTCCAGGTGTTGCAGGAAGGGCTCGTCTGGCGCGGCTTTTTGATGTACGCTCATGCTCCAGATAAGAGCGAAGGCGGCTCGCTTGACGAACTCTTCGTTGCTGCGACTCCACTCGCAGATTTTGTTCGACGCATGCGCGGTTCGATGAAAGAGATGAAGGCAGGTGGAGTCGCAGATTGCCCAATTGTTGAAGCTGGCGCACCAGTCATCCATTTCTTCAGACGATAGCTGCGCGGGGTCGGCGATGAAGGTCGCAAGCATGCGCGCTTCGTGCAGGCCCGTTTCCCATAGCGCCGAGGCCAGCTCGTGATCGCGGCCGAGCTGCTTTGCCAGCGCTCGGATAGCGGTCATGCTGACGCCGAGGGTGTTGGTTGAAGGGATGGCATAGCGCGCCATCCCTTCGCGATTCGCTTCACTGCCGTGCGCTTGAAGCCACTCGATAGCGCGGCGAAGGCGATCTGCCACGGTCAAGCAGGCGCAATCTCGCGGATGGAGAACCACTTATACTGAGTAGTCACCACCGTGTTGCGGATAAATACTGAGGTGCCAGGATGCAGCAGTATATCCGTCGGAGGGACTCCGCACTGCCCCTGCACGTCGTAGCGGGTTACAGGCCAGTCGCCGGCATCGACTACCTCGGCCGGGAATATGGGCTGCCAGTTGCCGCCCCCGACGCCGCCGCTCATGTCCCGGTAGATCTGGAGCGATACAGCAGAATCGGTATTAACATTTCGGCAGACCAGCTTCATGCCGATCCATTTGCTCGGTTCCATAGTTCCGTTCGGGCCGCTCCAAGTCGCTCGGAATCCATTATCCGGGCGATCGAACTCCACGTAGCCGAGGCCACCACTCACATGCGCGAGTTCCTTCTTGATGTTGGCGTGACCTGCGTACAGCAGGCGGCCGTAGAGCGTTCTTCCGTGGCACGGAGAGCCGTTATAGTCGGCGTCCTGATGCTCGCTGCGAACGCCAACTATGAGGCCGGATGTGGAGTGGGGGGTCTCGTTTGGAGTTCGCCAGCCGTAGAACGTAACCTCCACATTCTTGAACTTCCTGTCGCCATGCGGCGCGTAAACGTACATCCGAGGTTCCAGTCCGCTCATCGTCGCGATGCCCGCACCATCGATCGCGAGGTTGGGACCGTCTCCGCGGAGGACGAAATCAGGATCGTACGGATCGACCAGGCCTGAGCTGGTCAGGCTGCGGCTGTATCCGTTATCCCAACGTGACACCCATTCGTATCCCACCGTGGGGAATAGCTTGGTGATGTTGAAGCGGTCGCGATTGATTTCGAAGTCATTGATGAACATTCCGCCGGGATTGCTGTCGGAAACGGCCGACCAATTGTCCAATGTAGTGGTTGCGACGCGGAACGGCAGGTTCACGCCAACCGTCTGTTCGGTGGCCACACCTTCTCGCCGGACGTAGACCGAATGCTGATTTACCTGGAGGTCGATAACCCAGCGGACGAAATATCGGACGTTAGCTGCGTACGTCACTGAACTCGGCGCATAGCTCGATCCTGAACTAGCTTCGATAGTGCCGGAGGGTCCGAACCTCACTAAACAGGGCTGGGTGAAAGACTGGCCGGGGCCGTTATTCAGGGCCACGACACCCGACATCGGAGCCGCTAGTGGAATTGCTTCGAAAGTACAGGTGAATCTGCTACCTGATTGCGGGACAAAGCCGTTGATTTTGTTCCAGCCTGCCAAAGGGCGAATGCGGTACCGGTGCTGATCTGAGCTTTGCGGGAAGGAAGGGGATGCGAGGGCTCCGGCGCCCGCGGTGATTAAGCCGAGGGCCCGGCGACGGGAATACAACATGGATACCTCCAAAATCGTGGGATGCTGCGGGCAGGTTGGCGCCGCTGGACGAGACAGGGTCCACAATATAAACGCGACGGAGGAGTAATTGTTATTTATGGAACGGTTACTGCTTGCGGAAAACCATAACGCGCTGCGTAAATACCAGAGGCCAAAGAACACGGTCGTACAGGAGAGTTCCGTGTTGCGACGCCACGCCGTGGACTTCCGGCCAAAGCAGCGGCCGTTCATCCGGAAATCGCCACGATTTCAACGCTTCCGCAACGTATCGGGCGGCACGATAGAGAAGCGTTGGCGTAGGATACGCCAGAATCACCAATCCCCCCGGCTTGCAGAATCGGAAATGACTCTCAATCGCAACTTTCGTCCCCGCCGGCGAGAAGTGCTCGATCAGCCCCACGCTGAGCACAACCTCGGCCTGCGGGAGTTCGGCTGCCGGATTCACCACATCAACATGAATCGGAACCACAGCTTCAGGCCGATCTTTCCGGTCCGCAAGCATCCGCAACCCGGTCGAATTATTATCGGCGGCATAATACATCTTCGCCGGAAATGTTTTTAGCAGCGTGTCAGCAAAGCACGAGTTCGCGCCCCCGAATTCAATCACCGACACCGGCTGGTCGTGAGAGGCAAAGTTCGAAACGATGCGCCGCAGCATGCCCGTGGTAAAGCGCCGCGTGAGAAAGGCCAGCGGAAACGGCGCCTGATAATAGTCATCCCAATCAGTGGCTTGCGCGGCGGAGGTCGGCG
>DASQDN010000425.1:0-2327 GCA_035634155.1 Bryobacteraceae bacterium
GAGAGATCTTTCCAGCGTTGTGAGGGCAACATGCACAAGGTAGACCGCGCGTCCGACGTGCAGTTCCACGTAGTTCTCCGCAGCCGAAATCCATTCCACATCGTTCGCATCCACGAACAGCGTCTTGCCGCCGGATCGCACCGCCAGCCGCCGGACGTACTTGCGCGGCGCGGCTATGGTTTCGAGCAAGGACAGTATCCGACTATTCGCGTCTGACGGCTGCGAAGCGGCTGTCAACCGCGACTTGGCCCGGTTCAGGGCCTTGGCAAAACGATCGGACGTTACCGGCTTCAGAAGATAATCGAGCGCATTGATCTCAAACGCGTCAATCGCATACTTGTCGTGCGCAGTGACGAACACCACCGCGGGAAGCGCTCCCGGGCCGATCTCGCGAATCACTCCGAAGCCGTCCAGGTCGGGCATCTGCACATCCAGGAACATCAGATCGGGCGGATTCTCGCGAATGCTGTCTACCGCTTCCCTGCCGTTCCTCGCCTCGGCAATAGCGGATACCTCCGGGTCCTGCTCCAGCAGCATGCGCAGCCCCTCACGGGCCAGCGGCTCATCATCGACGATCAGCGTAGTCAGTGGCATCCCATCCAATCCATTCGGCATCAGTCGATTTCGAAGCGAGTCGAAATGGCAGTGTGATTGTGGCGAGCACGCCGCGCGGGCTGGTGTCTTCCAGCGTAATCGACGCACGTTCCCCGTAAAGCTGGTGCAAGCGCGCGCGAGTATTGGAAAGACCGATGCCCCGCCCCGATGACTCGCCTGGAGCGAGACCCGGACCATCGTTATGTACGGTGACAATCAGGCCGTCGCCGGATCTTCGGCCTGCAATGCGAACGAAACCGGCCGATGAGATACGGCCGATGCCGTGCTTTATCGCGTTCTCCACGATGGGCTGCAGCGCCATCTGCGGGACGGCGGCGTCCAGGGCTTCCGGCTCCACGTCTACCTCCACACGCAGGCGATCCTGGAAGCGCACGCGTTCAATGTCGAGGTAGAGCCGCAGGTAGTCGAGCTCGCGGCGGAGAGGCACTTCCTGCGCGTCGACATCTTCCAGCACGTAACGGAGAAGGTCGCTAAGGTGGCCGAGCATCGCCTCGGCCTCGCGTCCACGCTGCTGCCGCACTAAAACCACAATCGCGTTCAAAGTGTTGAACAGAAAATGCGGCTGCAGTTGCATCTTCAAAGCACTCAGGCGCGCGCCGGCGAGTTGCGTCTTCAACTCCGAAGCATGCAGCTCAAGACGCAGAGCCTCTCGTTCGCTTTGCTGATATTGCAGGTAGTACATGAATGCAAACTGCGCGCCCAGCAACGTCCAATACACCATCACGTTCTGATGGAATCCCATGACGAGCAGGGTGGCGAACGTTACGCCAAAGCCCTTCATGACCGTGGGGAACATTCCGAACGATGCAAGCACGAACGCATGAGTGCAGATCTGGACAACGGCGAAGGCGCAGGCGAAGACCGAGTGCAGCAGCAATCTCGAGAGCCAGCGCTTCCTGGTGAACCGGTACCGCCTGCCCGCTGCCAGGACCGGCGGAGTCAGTGCCGCCGAAAGGTACACGGCGGTCATCCATGTCACCAGATAATGCCACCAGGGCGACGGGTCCTTGAGCGCAAATTTGTGAACGAGGCCCTGCGTGAAAAAGAAGACGCCAACAACGGTCCATGAGGCGAATATGACGATGTATACCGCGCGACTGGACCGAGCCGGGTCCTGCATCTGGCCAGTAGCATAGCTCATGCATGTCGACCCAATGGGTTCAAGTTGACGAAGCGACCTAATGGGTTGACGAACCGCAGCTTCAGTCCCCGAGCAGGCGTCCGTACGGCCGCAAGCTGTCGACGTTGTCCAGAACCGCCTTGACGCCGGCGGTGATCGGGATCGCGAGCAGCAATCCGATTCCGCCCCACAACGTACCCCAAAACATCAGCGCTATGGTGACGGCGAGCGGATTTAAATGAACGCGCGCGCCGACAATCGCCGGATACAGCAGATTCAGCGCGAGCAGATGGAAGAACGCCACTTCGGCTCCCACGATCAGGTACGGCGGGATGGTGTCATAGGTCATCAGGGTCGCGCCGAGCGCCGGAATGAGAGCGAGAGGCAGGCCCACGTAAGGCACCAGGCTCAAGAAGCCGCTAACCACGCCCACCAGCGGCCAGTATGGTAGGTGCCACGTCCAGAAACACAGGGCACTGGCCACGGCGAGCACGATGGCAAGGATGAAATTTCCCACCACGTACGCGCGCGCCATGTCGGCTATGCTTTGCCATGTCTTGCCCGCCATCTCGCGGTCCTCGCCTTCGAAGAT
>DASQDN010000426.1:0-20988 GCA_035634155.1 Bryobacteraceae bacterium
TCGAGAAATTGCGGACACTCGGGGTCAGTATCGCGATTGACGACTTTGGCACCGGGTATTCGTCGCTAAGCTATCTGCAGAAGCTGCCTGTGGATCTGTTGAAGATCGACCGCTCGTTTGTGCAAGAGATCGACGTGGCGAGCACATGCGCTTTGATTCAGGCGATCACGCAGGTGGCCCACAGCCTGAACGTGCGGGTTGCAGCCGAAGGTGTAGAGACGCACTCGCAACTCGAGGCGATTCGCGCGATCGGGGTGGACTTGGCGCAAGGATTTCTATTTAGCCGGCCTCTGACCGCAGAGGCTGCCACGGAGTATCTGAAAGCGCCGAAGGCTGTTTGATACGGGGCTGGTCACGGACGGCAGATCCCCCGTTCACTTCGTGCGACGAAGTTCACCAGGCGCCGCGAGTGCGAGGAACTGCATTCGGACGAGATTCGCTCCAAGGCTTGGGAGAGCTTCAGCTTCGATCGATACAGCAGCCGATAGGCCAGTTTCAAGTCTGTGATTTCTGTTTCGGAAAATCCGGCCCGCCGGAGTCCGACAAGGTTGATTCCGACAGGCGTCACGTCAAAGCCCGAGTACAAGAAATACGGCGGCACGTCTGCGTTCACCCGCGTGTTGCCTCCGATCATCGCCAGGGCTCCTATCTTCGAGTATTGGTGAACCACAACACCGCCGGAGATGAATGCTCGATCCTCGATCTCGACGTAGCCGGCGATAAGGGCGCAACTCGCGATGACTACGTTGCTGCCGACGATTGCGTTGTGCGCGATATGGCCGGACGTCATGATGTAATTGCCGTCGCCCACCGCAGTCACCGATTCGGGCTGAGTACCACGCGAGATGGTGTAGTGCTCGCGAATCTTGTTGTCGTTCCCGATTCGCAGAAAGCTTCGCCCGCCTTTGAAGTTCTTGTCTAGAGGGTCAGTCCCAAGCACAGTGCCGGCGGAGATCTCATTGCGGTCTCCAAGGCTGGTCCATCGTTTGATGAAGACGTACGGCTCCAGCGTGCATGCGCTTCCAAGGGATACATCCGATTCAACGACGCAGAAATCGGCGATGACGCAATCCGGTCCAATCATGGCATCCGGGTGAATGCGCGCAGTGGTTGCGACGCGCGCAGACGGGTGGATTGGCATTCCTTTGTATGATACAAGCGTGCTGGTTCGCGACATTGCGGCGATGCTCGATTGTCCTTTCGAGGGCGATGGCGAGCGAGAGATCACCACAGCTGCGCCCCTGGAGGCCGCTGATGTTTATGCGCTGTCGTTCGTGGGTAGCCGCAAGGTGATAGAGTCAGCCCGAACATCGGCTGCGGGGTGTTTGATTGCCACTCCGGAGTATTTGGGCGGCTCGGGGCAAACCATTATTCGAGCGCCGAATCCGCGAGCTGCATTTGCCGCAACGTTAGCGCGATTGTTTCCGAGGGAGGCTCCGGCCGCGGGCGTACATGCGTCCTCGGTGATTGCTCCCGATGCGGTGGTCCATCCCAGTTGTTCCATCGGTCCGCATGTGACGATCGGAGCGCGAAGCGTGCTCGCGGCGGGAACGGTTGTGGGCGGGGGATGTGCCATCGGTGCTGACGTCAACGTGGGTGCCGGTTCGCTGCTACACGCTCGCGTCACCATCTACGACGGTGTGACGATTGGCGCGCGCGCGATTCTGCATTCGGGGTGCGTGATCGGCGCCGACGGTTTTGGGTTTGCTTTGACCGGCGGCCGGTACGAGAAGTTTCCGCAGGTTGGGCGCGTTCAGATTGGAGACGATGTCGAGATCGGCGCGAATGCCTGCATCGACCGTGCTGCGTTGGGGGTCACGTCGATCGCAGACGGCGTGAAGCTCGACAACATGGTGCATATCGGGCACAACTGCCGCATCGGCAAGCACGTGGTGATTGCCGCCCAGACTGGATTGTCCGGTGGTGTGGTGGTGGAAGATTACGCAGTTATCGGCGGACAGGTGGGTATCGGGGATAAGGCTCGAATTGAATCGCGGGCTGTGCTGGGCTCGGGTAGCGGGGTGTTGACATCGAAGATCGTGCGCTCAGGCCAGACGGTTTGGGGCACGCCTGCTCGGCCGTTGAAGGAATATCTGCAGCAGCTTGCTGTCTTCTCCAAACTGCCGGAACTGCGTGCGGACCTGGCGGAACTGAAGAAGCGACTCAAGTGATCGTGGTGGTGGGCGGCAGTTCACGCAAGGCGGGAAAAACTACGACGATCTGCGAGATTATCGCGGCGACTCGCGAGGCGCAGTGGACGGCTGTGAAGGTGACTCCGCATGCTCATGAGGCTGGCGAGTTTGGCGACACGGAGCGGTACACGAAGGCCGGAGCGGTTCGTTCGTTACTTACGCAGGAGTTGACGGGGCACGCGGATCAGGGCAATACGATCGTGGAATCGAATGCGGTGATGGACGCGCTTGATCCGGATGTATTTGTATTTGTGGATGGCGGCGGGGACTGGAAGCCTTCCGCCAAGCGACATGCGGCCAAAGCGCACTACATTGTGCGCGGCCATGCGACGTCTGAGGTGATCGCGCATATACGACAGGAGTTGGCTCGTGAACAGGCGTAGATTTATTGGCTCGGTTTCAGCGGCTGCCGCCGGAATGGTTGCGCAGCCGGGGGTGGCGCAGGATAACCGCAAGCTGGTGCTGTGGTACGACAAGCCCGCGGACAAGTGGACGGACGCGCTGCCGATCGGCAATGGCTCGTTGGGAGCGATGGTGTTCGGCGGCGTCGATGAAGAGCGCCTGCAGATGAACGAAGATACGTTCTGGTCCGGATTCCCGAAGGATTGGAACAATCCTGATGCCAAGAATCACCTGGCCGAGGTTCGCCGGCTGGTGCTGCAAGAGCGCGACTACGTCGGCGCCGATGAGGCGTGTAAGAAAATGCAGGGCCCGTACAACCAGTCGTACTTGCCACTGGCGGACGTGCAACTTCGGTTCGAAGGTGTGAGCGGCGCGACCGGATATCGCCGGGAACTCGACCTGGATACCGCGATTGCGAAAGTGATTTTCACGGCCGCCGGCGCCGAGATCACGCGCGACGTGTTTGTTTCGGCGCCGGATCGGGTGCTGGTGATGCGGATTGCTTCCGCTGCTCCGGCGGGTTTGACGTTCACGGTCGGGTTGGACAGCCCGGTGCAGTCTTCGGCCGAAGCCGTGGACGGGCGCACGCTGAGGGTATTCGGAAAGGCTCCCTCGCACGTGGACCCGAATTATTACCGCACGCCGAATCCGATTGTGTATGACGCTGCGGAAGGGAAGGGGATGCGCTTTGAGGCGCGTCTGCAGGCCCTAGCAACCGGCGGGACGGTGAAGGCGGACGGCAAGCTACTGAGAGTGGAAGGAGCGAAAGAGGTCACGCTCATCGTCGCGGGCGGGACGGGATTTCACGGGTTCGATCGAATGCCCGACAAACCCGCCACCGCGATCTCCGCCGAGTGTTCGGCGCGCTTAGCCGCGGTCGAGCGACGTTCTTTCGGCGACTTGCGCTCGCGGCACATAGCGTCGCATCAGGCGCTGTTTCGGCGTGTGTCCTTGGAGCTGCCGTCGAGCGGGGGCGCGGGTAAGCCGACGGATCAGCGCCTGGCGGAGTTCAAAGACAAGCCTGATCCTGACCTGCTGGCGTTGTATTTTCAGTTCGGTCGTTATCTTCTGCTCACGAGTTCACGTCCCGGTACGCAGGCTACCAATCTTCAGGGCATCTGGAATGAGTCGGTTCGTCCGCCGTGGAGTTCGAACTACACGTCTAATATCAACGTGCAGATGAACTATTGGCCGGCCGAAACGTGCAATTTGTCCGAATGCCACGAGCCGTTGTTCGATCTGACCGAGCAAACCGCCAGGAATGGCGCCAAGACGGCTGCGGTGAACTACGGGGCTCGCGGTTGGGTTTCTCATCACAACATCGATGTGTGGCGGCAGTCGGCTCCGGTGGGCGCGTATGGGCAGGGGGCTCCCACATGGGCGAACTGGCAGATGAGCGCGCCCTGGCTATGCGCGCATCTGTGGGAGCATTTCCTGTTCACGCGCGACGTAGCGTTCCTGCGCACACGAGCTTATCCGGCGATGCGCGGAGCCGCGGAATTCTGTCTCGAGATGCTGGTGGAGGACAAGGCCGGAAAGTTGACGACGTGCCCCTCGTTCTCGACGGAAAATATTTTCATCACTCCGGATAAGAAGCGAGCGGCGACCAGCGCAGGCTGCGGCATGGACATAGCCCTGATCCACGAGATTTTCGATACGTGCGCCGAAGCCGCTCGCGTTCTCGGGACGGACAAGGAGTTTGTCGCGGCCATACAGAGCGCTCGGTCCAAGATGGTCGACTACAAGATCGGCAAGCATGGACAGTTGCAGGAATGGTCGGAGGACTTCGATGAAGCCGAACCCGGACATCGGCACATGTCGCACATGTACGGCCTGTATCCGGGGCGCGAGATCACGGTTCGCAAAACGCCGGATTTGGCGAAGGCCGCGCGTGTTTCGCTCGAACGCCGATTGAAGGCGGGAGGAGCGTACACCGGTTGGAGCCGCGCGTGGGCGATCGGGTTCTGGGCGCGGCTGGAGGACGGCGATCTTGCGCACGAATCAGTGCGAATGTTGATGCTGCACAGCACGGGTCCGAATCTCTTCGACACGCACCCGGCAGGGCAAGGGTGGATCTTTCAGATCGACGGCAACTTTGGCGCCACTGCGGCGGTCGCCGAGATGCTGTTGCAAAGTCATGACGGCGCGATTCACTTCCTGCCTGCTCTGCCGAAGGCTTGGCCGCAGGGGCGCGTGCGCGGCCTGCGTGCACGCGGCGGTGTTGAAGTGGCGGTCACGTGGGAGAACGGGCGCGCCAAAGATGCGGCGCTGTCGGCGAGAGTAGCTGCACAGCATATCCTTCGCCCGCCGGCCGGCCAGAAGATCGCATCCGTGACTGGACCCGGAATCCTCGCAGTTCCAATGTCGGATCAGGAGGGCACGATTCGCGTGTCACTGCAGCGCGGGGCGACCTATTCAGTCCGATTCGCCTAGTAGTGCGTGTGGTTCGCGACTTTCTTTTGATAGTTGAAATCTCGCTTGACCGACTTGGCCTTCACACCGCGATATCCATACACGAGCAGGCTTGTGCCGCCGCGCGCAATCACCTGCTCCGCTCCATTGCCCATGAAGTCAAACATGTGATACACGTCCTGTTTGAAGTAAAGCTCGCCTTTGCCGCCGTCGTTGAGGCGGAATTTGAACCAGAAAAGTTCGTCCTTGCCGTCGCCCTTCCAGTCGCCTTTTACGAAGTCAGGGTTGCCGTTGAGCGGATTGGCCGGCCACTTCGATAGCAGGTTCCCCTTGGCGTCAAACCAATGAACCTGGCCGCCGAGGCCTGCTTCGCCGTTGCGTGCGTAGGTCCGAGCATTTACCGCAACGTGAGGCCCAGGTGGCGTGCGCAGGTAGTTGCCGGCTTCCAGTTGTTGCGTGTGCTCGGCTCCATGTCGCCACATTAACTCACCCGTGCGGCCACGGAAGACCATTACGCCTAGTTCGCTGACGGGCGCAAGAATTTCGAGTTGGCCGTCGCCGTCGATGTCGTGAAAGCGCAGGCTATCGCAGTGGTCGTGGTTGTCGTCAAGCAGGTCGAAGCGGCTCCACAGCACCTTCCCTTTCGCGTCCAGCATCAGACCGCTGACCGCCACCTCGTCGATACCGTCCTTGTTGATATCGATTGCATATACGTAGTGGCCGAGGTGGTCCTTCTTCTTGTTTTCCACGTGCTGCCACTCTTGCTTCAGGTCACTTGTGTACGCGGTTATCGATATAGTGCCACCAGAATCGGTGAAGGCGAGGATGTGTCTCGGGTAGTCGCCACTTAGCTTGGCGACGGCGAGTCTGAAGTTGTTGTACTCGTGAGGCATTGGAAGAGTCGGCCACTCGGTGCGGAATTTGGTGGCGCCCGTCTTGCCATCGGATACTACGAGCCACTCCTTGCCCTCGGCAAGCTGGTAGTGCACTGCTTCGGCTGAACCATCCCGATCGAAATCCCAGACCAGGCCGGGCGCTTCGAAACCCCCGCGTTGACGTGCTCCCTGCTCCGGATTCTGATAGCTCCACAATTCGCGGCCTTCGTGGTTGAGCATGTGGCCTGCGTAGTTGCTGGTGAGTACGAAGATATCGGTCTTGCCGTCCCCATCGACGTCGCCGAACTTCACTGCAGAGGATCGTGGGAGCGTGTATTCCTTGAGGAGCACAACTTCGCTCGGGAGCTCTAGCGGCTTCATGTCATCTTCGGTGAAGTCTGTCTTCTTCGTGAGCACGAGCGCGTCGAACGTCGATCCCACGGCTCCCCCGAGAACCACTCGCGACAGCACCACGTCCACGTTGCCCTGCTTGAGATCGAACGACCCGCCAGGTTTCAACCGCAAAGGCTCATTTCCGAAGATGGCGGATGTCTGCTTATCACCGATGGAGACACGAAACGAACTTGCTGGATCCCCATGGCTGCGGACGAAGAGGTTGTAGACGCCAGCTTCGGGGATGTCGGCCTTTGCGTATAGATATGCCTGAGAACGCATCGTCAGCGCGGTGTTGTTGAACAGCCAGGCTCCGGCGGGCACTGCTTGCTGGCCGCCGCCACCACCTCCGCGAGCCCCTGTCTGGGCCATGATCGTGCCCTTGGGCATGTGGTCGAAGAAGGCCGAGGCATCGACAACGACGGTTTGTGCCTGCGCAGCGGTCGTGGAGAGGATCAGAGCTGCTGCGCTGAACGGAAGGAAAAGACGACAGAGGGCGGTCATTCGCCTATCTACACTGTCATATCGGATCGAAGCTCGCAAGCTCCATTCTGAATCTAAAGTTTAAGTGAACTTCAAATGTTACGCTAAGCGTATGGACGGTCTGCTGACTATCACGGAAGTGTCACGGCGCAGCGGCGTTGCGTCATCGGCACTGCGGTTCTATGAGGACAAAGGGCTGATTCAGTCTGAACGCTCCGGCGCCGGACACAGGCGCTATTCGAGGGCTGTGCTGCGCCGCATTGCGTTTATTGTGTTCGCGCAGAAGATGGGATTAACGCTCGATGAGGTCGGGGCCGAGCTTGCAAAACTGCCCGGAAACCGTGTGCCGGAGCGAGCCGATTGGGCGAAGATCTCGGGCAGTTGGACGAAGAAGATCGATGAGCGCATCGCCGAGTTGCAACGTATCCGCGCGGGCCTTACGCAATGTATCGGCTGCGGCTGTTTGTCGCTTCAGCAGTGCCAATTGGCAAACCCGGGGGATCGGGTGAGTCGATCGGGGCCGGGGCCCCGGTTCTGGGTATCGAACTCGGGCTGAGTTACTTCTTTTCCGCCGGTATTTCGCGCAGCTTGGCCGCCAGGAGCTTCATTTTCACTCGGCTCGCGATCTTACGTTTCCGCTGCTTATGAAAGCGAGCCTTATCTCCGTTGTTGGCTGACATCGTACTTCAGGATAGCAGCAAGGTTCTGTTCAACGACACTCAGGACGTCTTCTTCACGTTGTAGGAGATCGCAAATCCGGCTCCTTCAACCTGAAGCTTCATCGTGTCTCCTGTGACTTTGCCACTGTAGTTCAGCTTCATCTCATTGTCCTGGAACTTGACGGTGAGGGTGAATGAAACGTTGTCTCCGTCAACCTTGCCGTCCGCAATGGCCGACTTGCCCATCATTTCACTCGAGCTCTCGCCGGTCAGTGTTGTTCCGGTCTGCTTGAAGACGAAGGTTCGTTCGATGGTTCCGTTCTCGGTTTCTGCCGTCCCTTTCCATGTGCCGGTGACATCCGCGGCAGAGGCGCTGGCGACGAAAAGCGCCAAAGCAGCTAGGAGTAGTTTCATAAGTTTCCTTGCCTCCACTATATGGCAATTCGCGTCAGCCCTGTGGAGTGGGCTAAGTTCCCCCGCGCGGCGTGTGGTGCTACGCCCGCCTGTTCGCACGCGTGGAACTTTTTCTTGACTTAAAGTTCACTTGAAGATGTAATCTGGCTGCGTGATGACTTCCACCAGCCAGTTTCTTGAAGCAGACGACCATCCCGCTGCGGCGCTTCGCGTTTTGATCACCGGCGGCACTTCCGGGCTTGGCCTTGCGATGGTGCACGAACTCATCCGCCGCTCGGCGCACGTGGCGTTTGTGGCGCGGTCTCGAGACGGGATTGATCGTGTGCTCCAGCAGCATCCGACATCGCACGGCATCATCGGTGATGTATCCAATAAAGACGATATTCATCCGATCGCGATGCAGGCTCTCGGAGCGCTCGGCGGATTGGATGTGCTGATCAACAACGCTTCCAGCTTGGGGCCCGTGCCGCTGCAACTGCTCGCGGATACCGAATGCGAGGACTTCGAGATTGCCCTCGAAACGAACCTGCTGGGTCCGTTCCGATTGACGAAGTCACTGCTTGGCGCCCTGGCTGCTTCGGCCCGGGAGGGGCAGGGCGCCCTTGTGGTGAATGTTTCCAGCGATGCTGCGGTTAATGGGTACGCGCAGTGGGGCGCCTACGGCGCAAGCAAAGCTGCTCTGCTGCACATGACTCGAATCTGGCGCCAGGAACTGATGGACGCCGAAATCCAGGTCCTCAGCTTCGATCCAGGAGACATGGACACGCCCCTGCACGCGCTCGCGGTTCCTGACGCCGATCGCTCACTATTGAAGCGCCCTGAAGATGCCGCGCGTGAACTTATCGAGGCGATTGGCGCTGCCTTGTCACACCGCTCGGCGCGGAAGGTTGAGGCATGATCGCGGCCAGTCTTCCGATCCAGCGTCGGCCCGGAGCGAAGCTGTTGGTGGTGGACGTGGGCGGTGCGGTGCGCCACTTGCCGCGCGCGCTCTTTCCGTCGCTGTTGCGGCCCGGCGACTTGGTAATCGCAAACGATGCCGCAACACTGCCCGCGAGTCTCGCAGGCCATCACGCGCGCAGCGGGGAGCGGATTGAGGTGCGACTCGCGGGACGAGAGTCGCTTCGGGGTGACGAGGTGAAGCGGTTCTCCGCGATCGTATTTGGTCGTGGTGACTTCCGCACGCGGACGGAGGACCGACCGGCGCCTCCAGATTTATTGATCGGAGACCAGCTTGAATTCGGCAGCCTGAGTGCCACCATCACCGACGTGCTTCACCATCCCCGTTTCGTTCGCCTGGAGCTCGCAGGCACAGCATCGGACATTTGGGCGGGGTTAGCGCGACACGGCAGGCCGATTCAGTACGCCCACGTACCGACCCCGCTGGCTGTTTGGGATACCTGGAGCCCGATGGCCGGACCCCCCGTCGCGTTCGAGGCTCCGTCCGCTGGCTTCTTCATTGATTGGAGTATGCTTGCCGCGATTCTTGCGCGAGGCGCCAAGTTTGCTACTTTGACTCATGCCGCCGGCATTTCTTCGACGGGAGATGCCGCACTAGACGCACTGCTGCCGCTCGATGAGCCCTATCGCATTCCCGAGTCAACGGCGCGCGGCATCATCGAAACCCGGAGCCGAGGCGCCCGAGTGATCGCGATTGGAACCACTGTCGTGCGGGCCTTGGAGCATGCCGCGGCAGACGACGGCGCTGTTCATGCTTGCGAGGGTTTGGCCGACCAGAGAATCAGCGCGTCCTCGCGGTTACGCGTCGTAGATGCGATCGTCTCGGGAACTCACGAGCCGGGCACAAGCCACCATGAACTGTTGAGAGCTTTCGCTCCGCCCGAACTGCTGCAACGAATAGACGCGGAACTTGAGACTCACAACTATCTGACACACGAATTCGGCGATTCGGTGTTTCTGGAAGCGGCCACGCGCACTAGCTTACTTAGGCAGCATGGCGAAACCCAACAACGAATCACCAGCGCCCACCACGAGGTACTGAATGCCGTCGAGTTCGTAGGTGATCGGCGCGTTGCTCATGCCGGAACCGAGGTTCGCGTGCCACAGCGGCACGCCCGTGGTGGCGTTTAGCGCGACGAAGTTGTTGGACGGATCGCCCGCGAACACCAGGTTGCCAGCGGTCGACAAGACACCCGAGCGCGGGCCGCCTGTGCCTTCCCACTTGTGTCCCCACTTCACTTTCCCGGTCTTGTAGTCGATGGCGCGAAGGGTGGATTGCGACCACCCCCCGCGATCGTTGCCCGCCCATCCTTCCGGTTGATCGCTAGCGTCGAAGAGGTAATACACGCTGTACGCGTCCGTGGCGTTCACATAAAAGAGGCCCGTTGCAGGGCTAAAGCTCGGGGGCGGCCAGTTCGCCGCGCCTGCCTGGTTCGGAGCCACCAGGGCGCCGTCGAGCTGGGGCATTTTCTTGGGGTCGGGAATCGGCTGGCCTTTAGCGTCCAGTCCCTTGGCCCAATTCGCTTTGGCAAATGTAGTGGTTACGATGTTCTTGCCGTTCGTGCGGTCCAGGACGAAGAAGTATCCGTTGCGGCTGGCTTGTGCAAGCAGCTTTCGTTTCTGGCCATTGATCTCACCATCGATCAGTACCGGCGCTTCATTCGCGTCCCAATCGTGCGTGTCGTGCGGCGACGCCTGGAAGTACCACGCAAGCTTTCCTGTATCCGGATTCAGCGCGATAATGCACTCGGTGTAAAGATTGTCGCCCTCACGATTCTTGCTCGCAATGACGGGCTGGGGGTTGCCCGTGCCGAAGTAGATAAGGTTCAATTCGGGGTCATAGGTAGTGGAGCCCCAAGTCATGCCTCCGCCATGCAGCATGGCCTCAACACTCGGCCAGGTCTTGGCTTCGGGTGTGCCGGGCTCAGGATGGGTATACCAGCGCCACTGCAAAGCGCCGGTCTCGGGATCGTGGGATTCAATGTAGCCCGGCACGTCCAGGTCGTCCCCGCTGACCCCGGTGATGACGTGGTTCTTCACAATCAGAGGGGCAGACGAGCCGAAATACATGCGGTCCAAGTCGCAGATAGGCACATGCCATCGCTCTTTGCCGTCTTTCATGTTCAACGACACAAGGTTGCAGTCGGGCGTTTCGAAGTACAGCCAGTTGCCGTAAGCAGCCAAGCCGCGATTGCCGATGTGGATGCCTCCGCGTGAAGGCCAAGTGAAGTGCCAGATCTCGCGACCAGTGCGAGCGTCGATCGCCCATACATGGTCAGGCATCGTGAAGTACATCACCCCGTCGATCACCAGCGGCGTCGATTTGATGGCGCCGCCGCCAGGACCCGGGTTCGCTCGATAGATCCAGGCGAAACTCAGAGACGAGATGTTGGTATCGTTGATCTTCTTCAAGGGACTGAAGCGTCGCCCCGAGTAATCGCCGTTGTACATCGGCCACGTGTCCGTGGGCAATTCGGATAGTTTGGAGGGCTTCAATGACTGACCGGCCAAGGCGGTCGCAATCAGCGCGGTGCAAATAGAAATCTTGGCAAGCATTATTTCAACGTCTCCAGGTAAGCTACGATGTCGTGCATGTTCTTGTCGGTGTATTGATCCAGCAGTTCCACGTGCGCCGCGTACGGATCGTTTTTCACCACCTTCACTTCCGGAGCAATGCGAAACGATCGGTAGTCGCCCTGCGCATCGCGCAGCGAAACGTTGAAGTCGTCCAGTTTGTCAAGCACCCCTTCTACAACCTGCCCGTTCGCTAGCGTTACGGCCACGGTCACAGGTTTGGCAGGCGTGCTGCGAGCGCCGTTGCGGGTTACGCCGACAGTTCTCGGGAAGAGGAACTTAGTTTGCAGAGTCGGAGGATCGTACTTGGCCCCGATACCCTTCAGGTCGCCGTTGGGGGAGTGGCATGTGTGGCACCGTCCCGCGCCGTTGAAGTATTCCTGGCCCGCTTTTGGATCGCCGGTGAGCACGTTCTGAATGCGTAGATCGGGACCTCCGCGAAGGGTGAAGTACACCGCCTGATGCAGGAAATGGGCCAAGTCCCCGATCTGCTCCTTCGTCAGGGTTGAAGCAGCTCTTCCGCTTTGCAAAGGATGACCGTTTAGCAGGAAAGGCCCGATCTCATCCCCATATCGATCATGAAGAACCACCAGCGAGCGGATCAGGTTGGCCCCCTGCTGAGCGCGAGGTAAGCCTTCCCCACCCCCGCGCGCCTTCGGACCATGGCACGTGATGCATTCGGCGATGTACACCTGGCGACCTCGATCCGCGCCTGCTTTGTCCACGACGTGGGAATCCGCTGCACCTCCGCCCAATACGCCCGGTCCGCGGCCCAGGGCCCCTCTTGCAGGCACGCCCGCGGGAGCGCCAGGCTTTGCCGCAGCTGACGCCGGAGCCATATTCGGGCCGAAATTGGCGCTCAGATATTGGATGATCTGGACCAGTTCGGTATCGGTTGCTTTCGCGCCTCGCGCCACCATAGAGTTGACAACGCCGGTCCACTGTTCGCGGGTTCGACCCGTAGCTCCGACGATATCCGAGCCATGACAGGTTGTCCCGCACACCTTCATCGTCAGGTCACGGCCCATGCCATCGGGCAAAGGAGGTCCTCCACTTCGTGCGGGCTGCTGCGCGTAAATCGCTGAGGCGGAAAGGACGCCTATAGCAAGCAAGGTTCGGCAACGGACGATGTGCATCGCGGAACATTCTATCAGCGCCCGTTATCGATTACCTCCCGCGAGCTTACGGAAACACATGCGGCGCAGAATAGTCTCACGTTCGAGGATGGAGGTGCGATGCGCTGGACACCCGGTGGGATAAGCGGAAACATTGAGGACCAACGTTCAGGCGGCGGCGGATTCGGCGGTCGAGGCGTTGGTGTTGGCGGTCTGTTGATTGCCGCCGTGCTTAGCCTGATTTTTGGACGGGACTTCGTTAGCCCGCTGCTCAATGCCGGAGGCGGCGCCGCGCCCTCGAACCCACAAGTGGAGCAATCCCGTAATCGAGCAGAAGATCCGAAGGTACAGTTCGTCTCCTTTGTACTTGATGACGCGCAGGCAACATGGTCCCGGCTGCTTGGGCCTCGCTATCAGGACGCGAAGCTGGTGTTGTTTCGCGATGGCGTTCGATCCGGATGCGGCGCGGCGGGAGCCGAAACGGGTCCCTTCTACTGTCCCGCCGACCAAAAGGTCTACATCGATCTATCTTTCTTTGACGAACTCGATCGGCGCTTCGGCGCTCCCGGAGACTTCGCGCAGGCGTATGTGTTGGCTCATGAGATCGGGCATCACATTCAGACGCTGACCGGCATCTCAGGCAAAGTGCGTCAGGCGCAACAGCGGAATCCCTCGGCGGCCAATGATCTATCGGTCCGCATGGAACTGCAGGCAGACTGCCTTGCGGGAGTATGGGGCCATAGCACCAAGGAGCGCAATATCCTCGAAACAGGGGATATTGAGGAAGGCTTGGGAGCAGCCGCGGCCATCGGTGACGATCGTATTCAGCGGCAGGCGAGGGGTTATGTCAACCCCGAATCTTTCACGCACGGGAGTTCGCAGCAGCGTGTGCAATGGTTCCGCCGCGGATTAGACACGGGCGATATTCAAGCCTGCGACACGTTCGCGACTCGCTAGCGCGCCGGTTTTGAGACCAGCTTGGTTTCGTACTGAATGCTCGATTCGGCCCCGAACTTGCGGTAGTTGCGGAAGTCGATCACATTACGAGAGCAGGTGTATGAATTGCGCGAGCAAGTCAGGTTCTCGCTGTGGACGGGCATGAGGAACGATTTCGCATCAATGCGAACGAAGTCATAGTCCAGGACGAGTTCCACGTTAGCGTACGAAAAATTTGAGGGCAACGAATTCGTACGCATCTCCACGCGAAGTACACGGTGAGTTTCCTTATCTACCCAGATGGAGCCTTCGAAGGCCGGAGTGTACGACGGGCCGGAGGGAGCATGTATGTCCCACTGCGAGTTGTGCTGCTTGACGGTGTAATCGTACAAGTGAGCGGGCCGTTGCCCGATGCGGTCCTCGGCTCGTTTCAGGAAAGAAGCGTTAGTCACCCTTGATAGGACGTGCTCCAAGACGGTGACGAACTCACCTCGCGACCAAGCCCCCGTCTTCTCCACAGGACGGCTAGCGGGCCGTCCGTTCACAGCGATGTTCCGGTACTCCTCTATGCCCTCGACGCAGGAGACTTCAGCCGTAATCACATCGATCGCGCGCCACTGCGCGGGTCGTGTTGTGCTCACGTACCGAGTGGTAACCTGATTCACCACAAAGTTCGGGAGTGTTTCCCTAAACGAGCCGGCTGCCTCTCGCGCGGCTTCGATGATGGGATCCGCCTTGTCGAAGAGGAGGCTGTCGTCACCGCTTACCGTCTTTCCTTCATAGACGCCGCCCTGCTTCGGCAGTTCATGTTCCCTCGCGTTCGGCTCCTTGCGCTGGAGCTTCGGCCGCTCGTCAGCTTCCGGCTCACCGGCCGCGTGCGCGTCTTTCAAAGCAGGTTGAGAAGGGTCTGCACTCAAGCCCTCTGGCGTTTTCACGCTGGCTAGGTCCACCGGCTTCGACGCGGACGCGCGCTCGGCTGGTGTGCCCGTGCGGAGAAGCGTGACGCGCAACGCTGTCTCTTCATCGTCCGCATTGACGCTCACCTTAAGTTGATCGCCTGGCTTCAGAAGCGAGTCGCGGACCGGCTCGCCCTCTTTGTTTTGGAACTGCGTCCTGGCGAGGACACGAAACTTCACCACACCCTTTTCCCTGTTCTCGACAAGCATGTCCTTCTCGCCCAGCTGACGCAGGGTTCCCTGGATGGACTTCAACGTGATGGTGATCTCTTTGTCGCCCTGCTTCTTGTCCGTCTTTTCGCCGCGCCTGGGGAGTTTGATCTCAGGAACGGGAATGCCTACGCCTATGCCGCCGGGCAATCGTGCCGGGTATTGGCCGGAAGGGTAGTCCGTGGAAGGGTACTGTCCGGGTGGATACTGCGGATATTGGCCTGTGGGGTAGGTCTGTGCGGCCGTGGTGAATGCGCAGCAGACCGCAAGTATGGCGGACATATATGTGGAGCGCATGGCAGCCCTCCACGCTATGATACCGGTTCGCGCACGCTAAAGACTGGGCGTGCTCGGCCGGCGCCACGCCATCCGCGTCAGAAGAACGGCCGCGGCGAATAGTAACCCGTCGCGCGCGAGCGTCTTAGCCGTGAGCGCCTCGCCGACCCCGAAACACCCGCAATCGATGCCCATGCCCTTGCCGTACGACAGGAGCATGATGCCGAAGAAGATAGCCAGGATTGCCGCCGTCAACGCGCTGGCAACTCGAAGCCACAGCCCCGCTAGCAGAAGAGTACCTAATCCTAGTTCAATCCAGGGCAGCGTTCGAGCCACCGCTAATACACCCATCTCCGGCAGCAATCCATAGGCGTCGATGGACATTGCGAACACGAGCCAAGGCTGGCGGAGCTTCGTATATCCGGCGTAAAGCAGCACCACCGCGAGTGCAAGCCTCAACAGCAGAACCATCCCGGACCGTTTGGTCATTGCGCAAGCAACTGATCTAGAAATCGCCGAAGAATGGGGAAGGTAACCACGCCGGCAACCGGATAGGTCTTCCCGTTGTGCGACAACACCATTGTGGGTGTTTGGGTGAGTTTTGCGGCTCGGCCTTTTTGCATGTCCGATTCGATTTCGGCCAGCACTTCGGGGCTTTTGGCGAGATCGGATAAGCGCTTGGCGTCTGCCGCACCGACCGCATTCACGACCACGGCTTCCACCTTGCCGTCGTTTGACCATGCTGCCTGCGTGTCGAACAACGCGTCCGACACTGGCTCATACTTGCCGATGCGTGCGGCCGCGCAAGCTAGCGCTGCGGCCTGCCGAGCGTAGGCATGCACGGGCAGAGGGAAGTCCCGATGAATCAGGTAGACACGGCCTTTGTCTACATATTCAGCGACTAGCGGCTTCAGCGTCTGGTCGTGAAGAGTCTTGCATGCAGGGCATTGAAAATCACTGAATACCTCGAGCGTGACCTTCGCCATCGGCGCGCCACGGGTTTTTCGAGTCGCCGCGGGCGGAGCCGCTTTCGCCCCCACCGCGAGCAATAGAATAGCCATACGTCGTCTGCTGATCATCGGCTTTAAGGTGTAGGACGCGCGCCGCCCCGCCAAAAGACGGACGCCATTTCTGCGGTGCAGGCACAATCCGCAATCGAGCAGTTCGGCTGGGGCGCCTGAAAGCCACCGTGATACTATCGCCGTGACGTGACTCGTGAATTGCTTTCTTCCATCGTCCTCCGCCTGTCGCGACGCGCCATCCGAGCGGTTTTCATCGCCCTTACCGCGGTAAGCGTGCAAGCAGAGGCGCCGGCAGCGGCTTCCGCCAAGCGTGTGTCCCCGAGCGCCGCCGATCGCTTAGCTCGGATCGATCAGCTCCTTCAGCGTTATACAAATGAGAATCGGATTCCCGGGGCCGTTGCGTTGGTGCTTCGTGACGGGAAGCCGATTTATGAGCGTGCCTTCGGTTGGGCTGACAAAGAAGCCAACCGTCGCATGACGACAAGCACCATCTTTCGTATTGCGTCCCAAACGAAGGCGCTCACGAGCGCCGCTATCTTAATGCTGGTGGAAGAAGGCAGGGTGGGACTCCACGAGCCGGTCGGGAACTTCATTCCGAGCTTGACCAAAACCACTGTGGCGATGCGAGACGGCCCCATCGTTCCGGCGATACGCCCCATCACGATCCACCATCTGCTCACTCACACGGCCGGCATTTCGTACGGCCGGGAGCAGCACATCGAATCTATGTACGAGGCGAAGGGATTCGGACCGGCCGCAGGGAACGGTTGGTACACGGCCGATAAGGATGAGCGTGTTTGCGAAAGCATGCAGCGGCTTGGCACGCTGCCCTTCGTGGCACAACCAGGCGAGTCGTATGTTTATGGCTACAACACCGACATTCTCGGCTGCGTAGTAGAGAAGGCGTCCGGAATGCCGCTCGATGATTTCATCCGCAGTCGTATTACCGAGCCGTTGGCGATGAAGGATACCCGTTTCTTCCTGCCTCCCGCCGAGCGTGGTCGTTTTGCGGCGGTCTATGCAAGCACGGCCGATGGGAAGTATGTCCGCGCGATGGAAGGAGCCCGCGGGCAAGGCGCCTACGTGGACGGTCCTCGCAAGAATTTCGCGGGCGGCGCAGGACTGACCTCAACGGCGCACGACTATGCGCGCTTTCTCGAAGCGATGCGTCAAGGGGGCGTGCTGAACGGGGTCCGCATTCTTTCGCCGCGCAGTGTGCAGCTGATGACGACCAACCAGTCCGGGTCTCTCCATTCGACCATGGGCCTGGGTTTCGGTTATGGCTTTGAGACGGTGGATCGATACGGCGCAAAGGAACTCGCGGGCGTCGGGGCATTCGGATGGGGCGGAGCGTACGGCACCACCTATCAGGTAGATCCGCAGAGCCGAACGGTGATCGTGCTGATGATGCAATTGATGCCCAATACTACGGACATTCACACGAAGTTCCTGGCGGCCGTCCATCAAGCCTTCGTGAACTGAGCGTAAAAAAATACCCACCTGTGAGCCGACGCACGCTCGTTGAGCGCGTTACATCTCAGAGGTTGGGAATGAAACACATTTCGTGGGTACTTGTTCTCGCGACGGCGGCCTGTATGAAGGCCGAAACTTCGTCGCGTATCGCTGAAATCTTAGCCGAACGCGCTGCAAAGACGCAGCAATTGCAGCCGGAAGCTCCTTCCAAGATGGAGCGCCGTATGGACTGGCTACGCGACTCCGAGTTCTTGACGAACTTCGGCGAGATCGGCGGGGGCGTCCGGGTTAAAGTCGGCGGATTGGTGACCGGCAGCGGTTTTGCCGTTGGCCCCGAGTACTCTCGTGAGGGCCTGTTCGCAGGCAAGATGGATTTCCGCACCTCCGCCCAGGTGTCGATGGGCGGCTATCAAAAACAAGATCTGGAAGTGAGCTTTCCACGGTTCGTGCACGACCGGCTCAGGCTGGATTTCTACGGTGTACATCATAACTATCCCGGCCTGAATTACTACGGCTCAGGCGCCGGATCCGACCGTAACGGCCGCAGCAATTATCGGTTGGAAGATACCGCGTTCGATGCGGCGCTCAGCGTGCGCGTAGCTCCGAAGCTCACGGCCGGAGCAACCACTGGTTACCTGTTTAACAACATCGGCGCCGGCACAAATCGGCGGTTCATATCAACGGAAAAGATTTACAACACCGAAGGCGTTCAAGACCAGGCGAACTTCTCGCGCGTGTCCGTCTTCGCGCAATTCGACACTCGCGACTACGCTCCGGGCCCAAGGAGCGGCGGCAACTACTTCGTGCAATACGGCTCGTACGGCGATCGGACGCTCGGCCGCAGCAGCTTCGAACGGCTAGACCTTGAAGCGCAGCAGTACGTGCCCTTCTTCAATAAGCGGCGCGTCATCGCGATGCGAGCAAAAACCGCCATGACCTTCTCTGACCGCAACCAGTCGCTCCCCTTCTACATGCAGCCAACGCTGGGAGGTCAGGACGACCTGCGCGGCTTCCGCCCATTCCGCTTTCGCGATAACAATCTGCTGTTGATGAATACCGAATACCGATGGGAAGTGTTCAGCGGTCTGGACATGGCGGTCTTCGGCGACGCCGGAAAAGTCTTCTCCCGCAAGTCGCAACTGAACCTGAAGAATCTCGAAACCAGCGCCGGCTTCGGCTTCCGCTTCAACGCTCGCAACAACGTGTTTTTGCGAATGGATGTCGGTTTCAGCCACGAAGGCTTCCAGGTTGCGATGAAGTTCAATAATCTCTTCCGCAACGGCCCGAGCAAAACTTCTTCGATGATGGGGGACTTCTAAAAATGAATCGGCATACGATCCTTACGATCCTCGTGGCAGCCACGTCGCTGCCCGCGCAAAAGTTCTACGCCGACGATCCAGTTCAAGTGTATCCGGCGCCGCAGAACGTCGAAACCGTTCGTCCGCGCCGCATCAATGAGTATTACGACTTCTTTCAGAATCTGATGGCAAAGCCCGGAGAGATCCAGGCGAAGACGGGTGTCGCACTGCCGGCGCGCGCAGTGAACACCCTGGGTGAGGCGCCGGACAGCGAGTGGTACACCAATCGACACGGTCGCAATCGAATGACGATCGAGGAACTACAGCGTGGTCCCGGCAATGCAACGCCGCCGTCGATAACCAAGGTGTGGCGTGTCACCTCCGCGAAGGCAGAGGGCATCACACCCGGCTTCACGATCGTGGACGGGGAAGGCCGCAAGTATCTACTCAAGTTCGACCCGCCTTCGAACCCGGAGTTGGCCAGTGCCGCGGACGTCATCTCGTCGAAGTTCCTTTACGCGCTCGGCTATAACGTTCCGGAAAACTACATCGTGCGTTTTCGACCCGAGCAACTATCCATCGATCCGAAAACCACGTTCGTCGATCATTACGGCAAGCGCCGCCCCCTGACGCAGCGAGACTTGACGTCCATCCTCGCCAATGTGCGGCCGGACGAGAATGGCGAGATTCGAGCTCTGGCCAGTCGCTTCATCCCAGGGACCCCCATCGGAGCGTTTCGCTATCACGGCACTCGCGCCGACGATCCCAACGACACGATCCCACACGAGCATCGCCGCGATCTGCGCGGGCTGCGCGTGTTCGCCGCCTGGCTGGGCCATGACGACTCGAAGGCGCTGAACACGCTCGACACGTTAGTGCAAGAGAACGGTGTGAAGTTTGTGAAGCATTACCTCATCGATTTCGGGGCTAGCCTCGGCAGCGCAAGCTATGGCCCGAACAGCCCTCGCTCTGGAAACGAGTATCTGTTCGACTGGAGCGAGGCGAGCCGTCAGTTCGTCTCGCTCGGCCTTTGGGTGCCGCGATGGGCAAAGGCGAAGTACCCGCATCTTCCCTCTGTCGGCGCGTTTGAATATACGGTGTTTGACCCGGCGGCTTGGGTGCCCGAGTACCCGAACTCGGCGTTCCTCAACATGGATGCGGAGGACGCTTTCTGGGCAGCGAAGCAGGTGATGGCCTTCACCGAAGACGACATTCGTGCCATCGTTCGCACGGGCGAGTATAGTGACCCTGCAGCGACGGAATGGGTTGTGAAGTGTCTGCTTGAACGACGCAACAAGATCGGGCGTACGTTCCTTCGCAACGTTCTGCCGCTCGATCGGTTCGCGGTCAGGAACGGGAACCTGACCTTTGCCGATCTAAGGGCGCTTCACTTCAATGAGCCGCTTCAGATGAAGGTTCGATGGCATACCTTCGATAACAACTCGGGGGAAATGCGGGAGATCGAGGGCGCGACGACGTTTGCCGTACCCGCGTCGACGAGTGAGTACGTGGTAGCAGAGATCGCAAGCGGCGGGCAGATGATTCGGGTGTACGTGAGAAACGGGCGCGAGATCGTTGGCCGGGAGAATGTGCAGCCGGAGCCGCGACTGCTGACACGTCGCTAAGGGACGCGCCGCGATCCAGTTTAGCCCCTTTGTAGCCTCTGGATCGCGGCGCCCTCAACATCAGAACAGCAGCTTAGCGCTGAACTGAATCTGTCGGGGGTCGAGCTGTCCTTGCACACGCCCGAACGTGGGTGTATTCAGCAGCCTACCCACGATGGTGTAGTTCGAATGGTTCATCACGTTGAACGCTTCGGCACGGAATTGAAGCTTCGTTGTTTCCGTGAAGCTGAAGCTCCTTGCGAGCACGACGTCCAGATTCACCATGCCAGGACCGATCACGGTGTTTCTGCCGACATTGCCGAACGCAGCAGTCGCTGGAGCCGCGAATGCGCCAGTGTTGAAGTATCTGGATGTGGACCGCTGGTCACCAGGGAGCTGCCAATCCTGGCCTGCAACGGCATTAGGCCGGATGAAGATGCCACCCGTGCCTGCTCCTACTCCGGCGGTATCACCTTGTAGGTTGATCGTGAACGGGAAGCCGCTTTGCATGCTGTAGATGCCTGAGACCTGCCATCCCGCCAGAACCTTGCTCGCGATCCCATCGTTGAACATCGCCTTCTCCGGGCCGAATGGTAAGTTGTACACGGCACTGCTGATCCACCTCTGCTTCAGGTGAAACGACGCCAAGCCCCGCTCGGCTCGCAGGTTGAATGCATCCTGAGCCGGCGAGTTCTCGCTGCCGTCAGCGCCGCCGGCGTTCCGGAACTGGGGAGCGT
>DASQDN010000427.1:0-4582 GCA_035634155.1 Bryobacteraceae bacterium
ACGCCGTCGTGCACGTAGTCCCCGACAACGTGCCATAGCAGGTGATCCAACCCAGCGCATCGGTCTTCGTCAGCAGGTTGCCAACCTCATCGTACGTATAGCTGATCGCCCCGCTTTCCGGATTCTCCGCCCGCCGTTAGCCGCCCCAGGGAATCGTAGGTAAACCGTCGAGCCAACCCAGGACTCAAGCAGTTCCCCGAACTTGAGTAAGATCCCGAAGGCGCCCGGACTCAAAGCGGGAGGTGACGTGTCACCCTATCAGCCGATGCGTAGCATCGTCGTTTCTTCGCGCTTGGATACTGCCGGGTACCGCGCTGATTCCCCATGTGGCACCGGCGGCCAGCGCAGCGCCGCCTCAGTGCTCGGCGGCGCTTTCTCACGAGAGCGCCGATTCGCCAAGGGGAACGCGAGTTCATTAGGTGGCGCTCTGTGCGGCAACACCTTCATCGCGCCAGATGTCCTGCGAGGACAGGTCAAGCCGGAAACCGAATGGCAAAGCAAGATACTTGGCCAGGTCCGGCCGGGCGGCGGTCACGTGATACGTGTGCTCTCGAAGCAACCTGTTCTGATTGGCGACAATTAGAACTCCCGGCCAACGACAATTAAAATTCCCGACGGACGACAACCACCAACGACCATCGAAGTTCGCGCCGAAGGCGCGGGCGAGATGGTGACCGACTCACAAGTGAGGAGATTGAAGAGGTTGTCGAAAACAGAAGAGACTCAGGAATTGGCGGCCGTCAAGGCCGGCATGGATCCGAAGACGGCGCGGGAATACCTGCGGGATGGGAGGCTGCCGAGCGAGCGCAAGGGGGATCGGACGTGGCGAACACGCGAGGATCCGTTTGCAGAGGTTTGGGAGGCCGTGCGGCAGCAGTTCGAAAGGAGTCCGGGACTGGAGGCCAGGACGATCTTTGAAGCACTGCAGCGTGAATACCCCGGCAGGTTCGCTGATGGCCAGCTACGGACGCTGCAGCGGCGGCTGAAGCAGTGGAGGGCGACCGAAGGCCCGGCGCGGGAAGTGTTCTTCACTCAGCAGCATGTGCCGGGAAGGCTCGCGCAATCAGATTTCACGCACATGACGGAGTTGGGCATCACGATCGGCGGACAAACATTCGCGCACATGCTGTACCACTTTGTTCTGACCTATTCGAACTGGGAATCGGTGACGCTGTGCTATTCGGAGAGCTTCGAAAGCCTCAGCGAAGGCCTGCAGAACGCGCTTTGGGAACTGGGTGGAAGCCCGCTCGAGCACCGAACCGACCGAATGTCGACGGCGGTGAACAACATGAGCGAGGAACGGGAGTTCACCACCCGCTATGAAGCCCTGCTGCGGCATTACCGAATTGATGGCAGGAAGATCCAGGCGGGAAAAGCCAATGAAAACGGCGACGTCGAACAGCGGCATCACCGGCTGAAGCGGGCGATTGAACAAACGCTGCTGCTCCGCGGCAGCCGCGATTTCGGCAGCGTGGAGCAGTACCGCGAATTCTTGCGGCTGCTGATAGCGCGCCTGAACGCCGGAAGGCGGGACCGGCTGGCCGCTGAAATGCAGTATCTCCGCGCCTTGCCTGACCGGCGCCTCGACAGCTGTAAAAGGGCGCGGGTGAAGGTGGACTCCGGCAGTCTGATCTACGTGGACCGCAATGTCTATTCAGTCAACAGCCGCCTCATCGGCGAGCAGGTTGAAGCCAGGCTGCACGCCGATACGGTGGAAATCTGGTACGCAGGCCGGAAGGTGGAGCAATTACCGCGGCTCCGCGGTCGCGGCAAGCACCGCATCGATTACCGACACATCATCGACTGGCTTGTGAGGAAACCCGGCGCATTCGAGAATTACCGCTACCGGGACGAACTGTTCCCAACCAGCCGTTTTCGCATGGTCTGGGATGCTCTTCGGGAAGTGACGCCGGCGCGGGCCAACAAGCGGTATCTGGAAATCCTGGAGGTCGCGGCCAAAGACGGCGAGGTGCGAGTCGACGAAGCGCTCCGATGCCTGCTGGAGCAGGGCGAGATCAGCGAGGGAAAGCTGAATGCCGAGGCAGTTCGCGCCATGCTTCATCAGGCGGACCTGTTGCCTCCTGCAACGCATGTCGCCGTTGCCGATATTTCACTGGCCATCTTTGATGAACTGCTCGGCAGTGGATCGGAGGTGTTGCAGTGAGTACCGCTCCGGACGTCAAGTCGCAGTTGACGGAATACCTGCGCGATTTGCATCTGCCGGCCGTCCGGCGCTGCTTTGAGGAAAAGGCACGCCAAGCAGAACGAGAAACGCTGAGCTATGAACAATATCTGCTGGAACTGGCCGAACGCGAGGTTCAGGAACGGCGGGAGAATCGGATTGCCCGGCTGCTGCACGAGTCAAAACTGCCGGTCGACAAGACGCTGGACGCGTTTGATCTCAAGCGACTGCCGCCCAAAGCAGGCAGGCAGCTAAAGACGTTGCTCGACGGGACTTTCCTGGACAGGAAGGAGAACGTCCTTATATTCGGAAATCCTGGCAGCGGCAAAACGCATTTGCTCTCCGCGCTTGGACAGGAGCTGATTCGGAGCGGACGCCGCGTCGCTTTCACTACCTGCGCCCGGCTTGTGCAGGACCTGCTGTTGGCCAAGAAGGAACTGCGACTGAGCAAGGTCATTCGCAAACTCGGGCAGTTCGAGGCGCTCGTCATCGACGACCTCGGCTACGTCCAGCAGAGCCGGGAAGAAATGGAAGTGCTGTTCACGCTGTTTGCCGAGCGGTACGAGCGCGGCAGTGTGCTGATTTCCTCCAATCTTCCGTTCTCGAAATGGGAGGCGATCTTCAAGGACCCGATGACGACAGCGGCCGCCATCGATCGCCTTGTCCACCACAGCGTCATCTTTGAACTCAACATCGCCAGCTATCGAATGGAACAGGCGAAGAAGAACCAGCAACCTGCCCAGGAATGATGCAGGTCATAAACAACAAGGAATCGATCTTCTTTGAACTGGAGGCTCTGCCTCCAGACCTCCGGGATTTTCCGCTTCCTGCCATCCCAGCGTGCGGGCAACACCGGCTTGGGCGAGCCGGAACTCGCCCAACCCTGGTCTGGCCCCGAAGTCAGCGCTCAGGTTGCATCCCTGCAGAGCCTTACCCTCTGCCTCGGCCGCAACCAGTGTAGGCAATGTCCGGGCTCAGGCCAAGCAGGTAATTGTCGTCGAACGGGAGAAATAATTGTCGCCGACCGGGAAAAGTAATTGACGCCAGACACTGTTCACATCTCCGTTATAGCGATCGGTAGTGATCCACCATCCTGACATGTGCTCTGGAGAAGGATAGCGAACCGCCTGGACAGGAAGGCCTTCCATTACCCACTCATCGACAACCGTGAGTCGATCGGGCCGTGGTGGCCTAAATGGTGCCCCGGCTTGATTGCACACCCGATGCTGATCCCGCCAGTACGTCAGAGCGAGATCCGCACCGGGGACGAAGTCTGTTGCTTCCGCGTCGTATTCCCAGACTTCTAGGGCGCCGTCCCCCGCACGAAGCTTAACCAGCCAGTACCCATAGACAAGTGTCTCTTCAGAGTGGATTTGTCGCCCCGATTCTGTGACGTAGTTCGCAACGAATCGCAGGAACTCTTCTGCTTCCTGGAACAGGTCTGTGGTGCTGACCTTCACCCGGATTTCCTGCAGACCGGAGGACGATAGGCCCTCAGTCCCGACGCTATTCAAAGATCGTTTGTAGTTGATTCCGGTCATGGTCTAGCTGCCTCCATCCTCCGGCTTCTTAACGGGCCGCGGGCGCGGCGGGGGCGGCTGCGCAGGGCGCTGCGTCTGACGTACTTCGCCTCCCTGCTGGCGGCTACAGTTCAAGCATTGGGGATAAGACGCTGAGGAGCATTGTTCGTGTTCACGGCGCTTGGCGGCTGATGATCGGGTACAAAGTTTCCGCCCTTCGTTCCCGGTGTCGTCGTACCGCAGGTATGACAACCCGTCTTAGTTCCAATGTCATTGACCTGCCCTCTTTCACCAGGCGTGAAGTCACGTTGTGGTCCACGCGCCGGAATTGAGTCTCCAGCATGAGGACCAGGTTGTAGCGTCGACGCATCCTGACTCGTCTGAATCTGTGCGTCAGTCGGAGTGCTGGGAGGCGGGGCTACAAGATCCCGGATTCCATCAGCGGCATTGTTTATCAGCAGTCCCAGTCCCGCGATGGCGGCACGGGCTGACTCTTTTCCTTGCGGAGTCATCAGATACGCCGCAGCAGTGACCGTAGCCGCTCCGGCCGCGTATACTGCCGCTCCTTCACCGATACACAGATCCCAAATGCAATGCCCATCCGGATCGGTGTACCGAAGCGGGTTGTTCCGGACGTAGGCGTATTTATTGAGCGTCTGCGGATCAGTGATGTCCGCGTACGGCAGCGGGCCTGGCTGTCCGATCTGCTGACCCGTTAACGGATCTACGATTCCACCAGGAAACTCATCCGCACTCGTAAACCTCCCCAACACCGGACCATAATACCGAGCCCCGAAATAATCCAACCCACTCGGCATAGCGGAAGTAGCCAATTCTATATCCCGCTCCTTCCCCGTAAACCGCTGCCGTGGACCCGCCC
>DASQDN010000428.1:0-6429 GCA_035634155.1 Bryobacteraceae bacterium
CACGGCGCCCACTTCCGAGGCTGCGGCAGCCACGGCGATTCTGGGCGCAATCCCTATGACAGGGCGTCTGCCCGTCAGCATTCCCGGACTTGCCAAGTACGGCGACTCCGTATCGCCGACGAACCGGCAGTAAGATTCCAACACAAGGAAGAAGGTCGATGATCGAAATCACCTGGCTAGGCCACGTCACGTTTCAGTTGAAGCTTGAGTCGGGCGAGACGATTGTGCTGGACCCATGGACAAATGGCAATCCCGCGTACCCAAGCGGCCACAGCTTTGAGCGGGTGGACGCAATTCTTATTTCGCACGGGCATTACGACCATATCCACGATGCGGCTCCGCTTGCCAAGCGCTTCCAATCGAAGGTGGTGTGCATTTACGAAACGGGTCAGTGGCTGGAAAGCAAAGGCGTGGAGAACGTCAGCGCCATGAATAAAGGCGGGTCGCAAGAAGTGGGCTCCGTGACGGTCACAATGACGCATGCCGTACACAGTTGCGGAATTCTGGACGACGGCAAAATTATCTACGGCGGGGAAGCGGCGGGGTACCTGCTGCGGTTACCCGACGGGCGCGGCATCTATTTCGCTGGAGATACTAACGTCTTCTCCGATATGGCATTGATACGAGATCTGTACGCGCCTGAACTAGCGATGCTGCCGGTCGGTGATCTGTTCACCATGAGCCCACGGGAAGCCGCAATGGCGTGTCGGTTGTTGAAAGCCAAGCAGGTGATTCCCATGCACTTCGGGACTTTTCCGCCGCTGACCGGTCGACCCGACGCGCTTAGCGAGTTGCTGAAGGATTTGCCGGATACGGCCGTGTGGCCGCTGGAGCCGGGCAAGCCGGTGAACTGGTAACGCCGGCCAAAGCCCGCCCGGGACGCTGCACGGGCGAGCGTGCGGTGGAACTAGGCAAGGGCCTTTTCTTCGCGGAGCACTTCTTCGAGTTTCTGCATGCTCGGTGAAGTGAGGATCTTGCCTCCGATATCTACGGTGGGCTTCTTTTCCTTGCCGCCGTTCTGGTCCTTCACCCATTGTGAGGCGGCTTCATCGTGTTCGACGTCGATGTAGTCGTAGGCAACACCAAGGTCATCCAGGTGCATCATCAGGCGGCGCGTTGGGCCGCACCAGTCGGCTCCGTAAACTTTGACCTTTTCCATGTGACCTCAAGAGAACGCTGCCCTGCTAGCTGCGCTCCTTTTGCTCCTTCTGCTTCAGCGATTCATCGATGGTTTCTTCGTCTCCCTCGGCTTGGGACGGGACGGGGCGAGTATCGGCGGCTTCTTCCTTGTGTTGGGTCTTGGTGTCTGGCATTTAACTCTCCTCGCTTGTTGGACGCTGTGGCAGTCGCGCAGTTACGCGGATGCGCCGTAGAATAGGAGTATGCGTACGATCGCGAAAATCTTTGTTGTAACGGTATTGGCCGCGTCGATGGCTTCGGCCGCCTCGATGGTAGGTTGGATCAGCGACGCTTCTTGCGGCGCGTCAAATGCGAGCGGGGACTCGGGTTCCCGGGAATGTGCCAAGCGATGTTTGGAAGGCGGAGCGGCGGCAGTGTTCGTGAGTGAAGCGGACAAGAAGGTCTACAAGCTGAGCGGCAGCGCAGAGGCCAAGAAGCACCTGGATTACAAAGTTCGCATTGATGGCGAAGTTCAGGGCGACACGATTAAAGTGAAGGAAATCAAAAAGGCTTCGTAAGGCGGGATTTTCTGACAGTTGAGGAGGCTGCAGTTGGAAGGCGCAGTCTCCTCAACGAAAGACGGTGTTCCAGCAGCCTGGGCTAGGCGATGGTGACTTCTTCCGCCTGCAGACCCTTCGGTCCCTTTTTCACCACGAATTGAACCTGGGCGCCTTCATCGAGCGTCCGATAACCCGTCGACTGGATCGCGGAGAAATGAACGAAGACGTCCTCTCCCGTCTCTCGTTGGATGAAGCCAAAACCCTTGGCCGCATTGAACCACTTCACAACACCTTTTTCTTTCATTCGTAACTTCCTTGTTAAGCTATTCGCACTCCTTGTCGATTCTTCCCGCGAACCGTACGCAGGGAGGGCGCTGTGGCTCGTGGAAGGTGGGGCCAATGTTCGGACAACAGACGAACTGGCGGGGATGTACAAACGCAATCTGACTATAACATGACAAGTCCCACTGAATCTACATCCTGCCTGTCTAGGACTTCCCACGATCGAAGGAGAATCGCGCAGGTGAAATGTTGAAGTACTCAACAAACTTCCGCCTGGTTTCCGCCTGTGCCGAACTCTTGCGCTCCACCATCCGAGAGGCCAGTTCGTCGCAAGCGCGCCCGATCTCCGAACCGGAATCCACCGACGTTCCATTGGTGATTGCTTGCGCCACGCGCGTGTAGTCGTTCGGGAACGTCATCATCACGGGGGCTCCGACCACCTGTTCCACTTCGGATGGAAGGATGGACGTTTTCTTGGAGAAACGGTTCAAAAGTACGCGGACCCGATCGCCCATGTCCATCCGCTGCAGGTATTGCAGCTTTTCGCGAGCCAGATGAAGAGACGCGACTTCAGGCGTGCACACCAGAAAGATCCAACGTGACTCGTGCATGATTTCCATCGAATACTTCTCAAGGTTGCCGGACAGATCGGCGCATACCACCTTGTAATTTCGCCGCGCATAGTCGAGCAAGTGCTGAATCTGCATATGTTCGACGCGAATGTCGGGATTGAGGGAGCCGGCGTGGACCACGTCCAGTTTCTCGCATCGGGTGACGATCTGCGGCCATAGCTGCTCATCCATGGTGGAGGCGTATTGAGCGGCGTCCAGGATGCTGTAGGAGCTATTGAGCTTCAACATAAACCGGATCATCCCGGAGTTCAGGTCGAAGTCCATGAGCAGACCAGAGGTATTGTCGTGACGCGTAAGCGCCAAGCTGGAGTTGATCGCGAGCGTTGTTGCGCCGCAACCGGGCTTTGCCGGTAGGAATGAGTACAGCAACTCAGAGGATTGGTGAGCAATCGGCTTGCGGCTCAGATTCTCTTTGAGGCGGATGAGCGCATCATCCAGCAGATTGCGGTCAACGGGAGAGTTTAAGAACTCGCGAATTCCAGCGCGCATGACCTCCATGAGGACCTGCGGATCCACCGACCGAGACACAGCCACTGTTTGTACGCCCGGCATAACTTGTTCGATGTGCGCGGCAACCCGCGTCACGTGTGCAGGTGAGTCCAACGTCACGAAGACCAGTTGCGGCGCATGCGACCGCAGAACGCGGGAGAGTTCTACGGCATCCGGATAGTGGTCCAGAATCCGGGCAATGGTGACCTCCCCAGTATCCGCGAGCACACGATGCAGGTAGCTCGCTAGCTCGCGATCTGGCGAGAGAATGATCGAACGCAACATGGGACAACCTCCAACCGGAACTTCGGCGCGATGCTTGTAGCCTCGCCCTGACCCACTCTTCGGCTGGGAGTAGTGCGGCTTTAACGATTTTCAGAACCAGTTGACCGTATAACTAAGGCGCACACCTCGCCCGATCTCGGGAGCTATCTCCTTGATAAAAGACAGATGGTTGCGATACAGGCGGTCAGCCGCGTTGAAAACATTGACCCCGAACATGTGCGCGACGTGCTGGGTCGCTATTGTGTAGTTTGCGACGACGTTCACCACCGCGTAGCCGGCAGTCTGCGTCTCGATTGGAAATACCTGCCATTGCCGATTCGCCAAGACTAACTCAGGTCTGATGTTGAAACCGCCGTGAAGCCAATCCAGCCCTACGCGCCCGCGGACGGGAGGAATGCGAGGCAGAGGCGTGCGCGTGTCCTTCAGTTGTGCATCCACCGCGTCGAACCCGAGATTCACCCACAGTCCCGGGCGGATGGCTAGATCCACGCGAGCTTCAGCCCCGAGGTAGCGAGCATCCGCCTGCGCGTAATCGGCTTCGAACAGGCCATCTTCGATCCGGCCCGTCGGGGCGAGATAGACGAAGTCTTTCATGTCGTTACGGAACACGGTCACTTCCATGCGAGTACGCGAACTCGACTGACGGAAAGATAGCTCATAGCCGTTGCCGCGTTCCCGCCGCAGGTCAGGATTGCCGATCTCGAAAATGAGGTTCCCCAGATGCGGTCCATTGTTATAGAGCTCTTCGAGGGCCGGAGCCCGGTAGGAACTGGTGTAGTTGAACACCGCTGCCGCACCGTGGGTTAAAGGCACATGGATCCCGGCGGCTCCGGAAAATCCTGTGAAGCTCCGACTCCGAGCGCCGTCTGCTGAATAGCCGTTGTGTTCGATACGACCACCGAATTGAACTCGGAAGCGCTCGAAGCCGACCTCCTGCATGGTGAACAGAGCCGCTGCGTTCTGTTCCACCGGAGGGGCCAAGGCCTCTTCGCCGACACTGTCGAAGGAGCGGTGCATACCCCAGGCGCCGAAGCTGCCCGACAGCCGGCCCGTTCTTCGCTGCTGCGCCACACCGTTGAACGTCCACTGCCGGTTGTGGAAGCGCGTACCCACCTCGGCGCCCTCGAGTTCTTTGTGCTTCCAATCCGATAGATTTGCGTAGGCTCGCGCGCTCTCAATAAAGCCAGGCAAACTGCGGAAGCCGCCATTCAGGCGGATGTTGTGGCGGCGCCAATCGATCTTGACCGCGCCATGGTCATGGTGATGCTCCTCTTCTTCTGCTTCATCATGTTCCTCGGTTTCAGGTCCGAAGGGAATCCCATACCGGCCGTCCTGCAGGTTATAGCTGATGCCCCAAAAGGCGCGCTCGCCGTAGCGTGCCGCCCCGACTCCGGTTTGCGTGATGTAGCTTCCGGAGTTCTCTACCTTTCCGAGCGGCGTGCTGTAGTCACCTGTCCTTTGACTGCCGCCGCTGGCCCAGATGAGGTGTTGTCCCACGCCAACCTCGAATGCGCCGCTGCCCCCACCGAAGCCATTCGTCGTGCCACCGAGCCCGGTGAGATTGCCGCGAACGCCCGCATGCGGATGCTCGTCCAATTCGTGATGCCGGGAGATGATGTTGACCACACCGCCGATGGCGCTGCTGCCGTAGAGCAACGTCGCGGGTCCGCGCACCACTTCCACGCGCTCGAGTTGAGACGGATCGACTGGTTCGCCATGGTCGCCGGATTGAGAAGAAAGTGTGCCCGTTCGGGAGCCATCGGAAAGAACGAGCACGCGATCGCCGTCGAATCCTCGGATGACGGGTCGCGAAGTACCGGGGCCGAAGCTGCGTTTGGCTATGCCGGTTTCATGGTCGAGCAGTTCACCGAGCGAACTTGCCGCAGCACGGGTGGAAAGCTCCTGGCCGCTTAACGAAGTGACGGTCTGGAAAGTTTCGAGCACATTCTCCTGATGGCCCGAAGCGGTGACGGTCACTTCCTGACGTGTTGCCGCAATTCGCAGACGAAAGTTCGCTTCGACGGTTTCCCCTGCTGTGACTGATACGATTTTTCGCTCATCGTTGAAGTAGTGCAGGTGAGTGACGAGTTCGTAGCGACCGGGGGGAACGTTGGTGAACTCGTAGTTTCCCTCCGATCCGGTGCGAACGGTTCGGCCGAGCGGCTCCAAGTGCACGGTGGCATCGTGAGCTACCGTCTGGCCTGCTTGAAAAGTCACGGTTCCGCGAATCGACCCCGCCGATTGCGCGTAAGAAAGGCACGCGAATAAAAACATGCCCGCGAGAGTAAATCTATGCATGCGAATCTCCCCTGAAAGTTGTAGGCGAATAGTGATGCGCGCCTCAAACGAGGCGAGCGAAGCTTGCTGAAACAGACGTAGTGGGAGAAACTATGCCCGCGGCGGGGCTCGGGCGGACCCGGAAAAGCTTTGCCGACCCGCGTAAAGACGTACGGGGCGGCTGGAAACGCCGTGATCTGACGCTTGCGGGGGCGCGACTGACGGCCCGGATACGGCCGTGTCGAAGGGCGTGAGACTGACCTGACAAACCGCGCAGGAATGCGGGTTCTTCGCGTTGTGCAAGTGCCCGGGCGACACTGCCGCGACCATCACGGACAGATATCCGAAGATGATCAGCAGCGCGACTAGGGCTCGCACAGATCGTTGCTGCATACCAGCGGCCAAATCTTTTCACATTATACGCAGGTGCAATGCCTGTGATGGAAGTGTGTAAAGCATACTTGACGGATTGAACAACTTGCGGCTTTGAACGTAAAGTGACCTTCGCGCAGATGAGTCGGCCGGCGCGGGACAGCCGCGGGATCGCAGCACGAAGGAATCGACGTTATGTGCTGGAGTATGCCGCGGCACTTGTCGGCTATGTGGCTACGCTCTGGATTTGTTTGCCGCGGGCGCGGAATGCCGCGGAGGCGGGACAGCGGCTGCTGTTCATGCTGGGGCCGTGCGCTGGCGTGCTCTTGCTGGCGGCTGCCGTGATTCGGCACGTGCTTCGCATCGACGAATACATGCGGAAGGCTGTGACTGAGTATTTCGTAATCGCCGCT
>DASQDN010000429.1:0-3550 GCA_035634155.1 Bryobacteraceae bacterium
AAGGACGCCAGCTTCGCAAAAGTCTCGTGGATTTGAATAGCCAATTCCCGCGTAGGGCTTAGAATTACCGCCTGCACGCCGACCCCTTTGGGGTCCTGCAGCAACTTCTCCAAAAGTGGAAGTACGAACGCGAGTGTCTTGCCCGTGCCGGTTTGCGCGGTCGCGATCACGTCGCGGCCTTCCAGCGCAGGGGGGATCGCCTGAGCCTGCACAGCCGTCGGCTGCACAAACCCGTGGTGGGCGAGGCTGTTCTTCAATACTGAAGACAGCGATAGTTCATTGAATTGATTCATCAGTTGTTTACGGAAGGGAAACCAGCGCGCCGACAGACACAAAAGGAGGGAATGCGGATTTGAACTTCCTAGATCAAGAGTACCACAGTTGTAGTGGAAAGCCAACCTGGGTAACCCTGCCCGGCTAAATCTCGTACTAACAAGTACATTTCTTCTTTATAGAGGTTCGATGAGGCAAGCCATAATAATGCTTACCTGCGGAGCCGTTGTGCTCCTTGCGGGTGATCCGTGGAAAGAAAAGAAACCGGCCGAATGGACGGAAATAGATTCGGCTAAAGTGCTGACGAGTTCTCCGTGGGCTAAAACGGTCACCGCCGAAATGGCTGGACGGCCGGGCGGCGGAGGACGCGGCGGCGGAGGCTCGGTTGGGGTAGACGGCGGGGGTGGACGTCGCGGAGGCGGTGGTGGCGGAATGAGCACACCTTCTGGCAGCGGCGGACTGATCGGCGGTGGCGATGGCGGTCCTTCCGGCGGCGGTCCGGAAGGTCCGGGCGGCATGCCCTCAGGACCCAAGGTCACCGTCCGGTGGGAAACCTCGGAACCTCTTTTGGAGGCGTTTGGGAAGGTCGAGTACACTCTTCTACCGAAGCTTCGCGAATGGTCGAAATCCTACTACGTGGTCACGGCCGCGGGCATGCCGGTCCGGCTGGGTGGCGGACCCGGCGGTGGACGCCAGCGTCCGGGAGCTCCGCCGCAGGCCGAGCAGGCTCCTCCCGACCCCAAGCAGTTGATGGAGCGCTTCAGGCAAGGGAGTGCCCTCAAGCGCAAGGGCAAGGACCCGATTGCTCCCGAGCGCATCGAAATGCTGCGCGTCGGCGATACCATGGTCCCGATGTTCTTCTTCCCTCGCAAAGACGCGATCACCGCAGAGGATAAGGAAGTCACGTTCGAATCCGCATTCGGCCCGGTCACCGTCAAGTCCAAGTTCAACCTGAAGGACATGCTGTACGACGGCAAGCTGTCCCTGTAATCGGCTTCGCCCTTTGAAACACGGTAATTTGCCGTGGCGTCCACCTCGCGGAGGATACACCATGGCGCACACGGCCGTATACGGAATCTACAGCACCCGGCAGGACGCGGAAATGGCCATCGACGCGATGCGAGCGGCCGGTTTTCGCGCGGGTGACATCTCGGTGCTTTTTCCCGACAATGAGGGCACCAAGGATATCGGTCACGAGAAGCACACCAAAGCCCCGGAGAAGGCGACAGCCGGCGCCGCCTTGGCCGGGATTGCCGGAGGAACGATCGGATGGTTGGCAGGGATCGGCGCCTTAGCGATTCCAGGCATTGGTCCGTTCGTTGCCGCCGGTCCGATTATGGCGGCGTTAGCCGGTTTAGGCGCCGGCAGTGTGGTGGGCGGCCTGGCGGGCGCTCTCATAGGCGCGGGCATCCCTGAATACGAAGCCAAACGTTATGAGGGCCGCATTCGCAGCGGCGGCATTCTCCTGTCGGTCCACTGCGAAGACGACCACATGATCGGACGCGCCAAGGAGTTGCTGAAGCACACCGGGGCCGAGGATATCGCCGCGGCAGCCGAAGGGCGCGTATCGGGTGGCGGATCCCGTGCCTTGGAGGACGATCGCCGACCCCTTGAGACACACCGGGTGGTACGAGATGAAGTTCGGCCAGCAGAGCCGGTCGAGCACCGCGTTTCCGAACGCATCGTGATTGAAGACGAGCGACCCTACACGGATACTCGGCGGGTGGTGCGAGAAGAACGCGTGCTCACCGACGAGGAACTGCGCCGGCGCCGCGATGCAGGCGACCCGCCTCCACGCACAGAACTGCTTTAAGTTTTAACGCTAACGACGGACGCGGCCTCTTCGGCAACTGGACGAGGCCGCATCGCCAGCCACCCCGCGATCAGAACCAGCGTCGCCGCCACCACAGCCGCTCCGGCAATGTACAGAAGGCCCGCGTTAAAGCCGTCGGTGCGGCTCGAGAGCCAGCCCACTGAATAGGGTCCGAAGAAGCCGCCCAAGTTCCCGAATGAGTTGATCAGGCCTATGCTGGCGGCCGCGGCCTTTCCGGCCAACAGCGTCGTGGCAATCGCCCAAATCGGTCCTTTGGCAGATTGCATCCCCGCAACCGCAATTGCAAATAGGCCTACGGCGAGCAGCAACGGTATGCCCTGCGCGCGCATCGCCAACATCGCCGCGGCGCAGCAGAGCAGCGGACCGGCAGCGTGCCATCGGCGCTCCCGTACCTTATCCGAGTGCCACCCGATCCACAGAATCATGGGCGTCGCTACAAGGAACGGAACTGAGGTTAGCAGCGTGGTGGTGAAGGTCGTATGGCCGTACGTCGCTTTCAGGATCTTCGGCAGCCACATCACGAGAGCGTAGCTGACGTTCATCAACGCAAAGTACGCCCCGAGGAGCAGTAGCACACGGCCGTCCTTCAGCCCGTTCAGGATGTGCGCATGGGAGGTGCGCCCTACGTTCTCGGCTGCGAGTTCTCGGGTGATCCAATCCCGCTCGTCGTCTTTGAGCCACTTGGCGTCTTTCGGACGATCGGTTAGATAGAACAACGTGACCACACCGAGCACGACAGCCGGGATGCCTTCCAAAATCAGCAGCCAGCGCCAGCCGGCGAGCCACATCCAATCGAATGTCATCAGGTACGCGGATACGGGGGCGCCGATGATCTCCGAAGCTGGAATAGCGTTCATGAAGCTGGCCACGGCCTTGGCTCGATCAACGCCGCGGTACCAGTGCGACAGGTACACGATCATGCCTGGGAAGAACCCAGCCTCCGCCAACCCGAGACAGAAGCGGATGATGTAGAACTCGTTGGCATTGCGCACCATCCCGGTAAGAGCTGAGAGAATGCCCCAGGTGATCATGATCCGAGCAATCCACTTACGCGCGCTCCACACCTCGACCAGCACGGCACCGGGGATCTCCAGCAGGAAATATCCCAGGAAAAAGATCCCTGCGCCGAAGCCGAATGCCTCATTCGTCATGCCGAGATCGCGAGTCATTTCGAGAGCCGCGAAGCTCACGTTCACGCGATCCAGGTAAGCCACCAGGTACAGAATGAAGAGGAAGGGAATGATACGCCGAGTGATGCGCTTTACCGTGCGCGTCGGGAGATCGGACATTCAGGTTCGCAGCATATCATACAGTTCGCGGCGAGAGCCGGGGTCTCCTGAAAACGCGAAAAGCCCGCCTTGGGGTTTAACCGGGGGGCGGGCTTTTTGGGAATTAATTGGGCGACGTCCTACTCTCCCACACACTCGCGCGTGCAGTACCATC
>DASQDN010000430.1:0-6833 GCA_035634155.1 Bryobacteraceae bacterium
ACGATCGTCAGAGATATCGGCCCGTCCGCGTTGTAAATGGGGTCGAGCTCGGGCGTTTTCGGAATGGAGATCCTGCGCGCCGCCAGCGACCCTTCCGCGGTGAGCTTGGCTGGAATTTCGTAGCCGAGCCATTTGGGATCAGGGGTCACCGTGGTAGGACGAACGGTGACTTCGCCGCGCCGTATTTCGAACAGGGCTTCTGAGGTCTGGACTTGCGTAGTGAGTCCTGCGCCGGCGAACTGCGCGAGCACGTAATCGGCGGTCAGATCGCACGCAGGTGAGGGGCAGAGGCGGCCGCCCATGCTATCGGCGGCCAGAAATTGAACGTGGGCACGCAGCATAGAGGCAGTCTGCGCGCCCACGTTGAGGCACAATGCGAAAGAAACAACGATGAGGCTTCGGAAGATCACGCTGCCAGCTAGTTTAGCCGGACTTCGTCACCAGTTTTAAGTCCACTCACGGCAGCGGCGTAGATGTCGTTACGGAGCCCAAGGGTGACCTCGCGCTTTTCGAACGTTTCGCCCTTCTTCACGTAGGCGTAGACTTTGTCGCCTTCCTGGTGAAGGGCCGCGCGGGGCGCCAGCACCTGATTGTCCGCGCTTTCGATCACTACGTCGGCGCTGGCGGAAAGATCGGGAATCAGCCGCGGGTCAGCGCCATTGATCTTGATGCGGATCGGCACCGTGCGCAGGTAAGCGCTCCCGCGCGGACTGCCTCCAGCTAACGCGCCGATGGTGTGAACCTCGCCCTGGAACTGCATGCCGGGGAAAGCATCGAAGAGAATTCGGGCTTTCTGGCCGAGACGGAAATCGTCGCTTTCCACCTGATTGACAGCGCCTTCCACCTGCATCGTATTGGTGTTCACGATCTTCATGAACGCCATGCCGGGGAAGATGCGGTCACCGGCCTGCACCTGAGACATTTCGTTGTTGCGGAAGATGCTCGACATTACGACCAGGCCATCCATTGGCGCCCGAATTGTGAATGCCTTGATATCGTTCAGATGGCGATTGCGATGGCGGGTGTGGCGCTCCAGCGTCAGGTCAAGAACCTTCAGGTCCGCGGCGAAGCCAGCCATCTTGAACTCGACGTCGGTTTGCGCCTGCTTGTACTGCGCTTCGGCCTCATCCAGCGATAACTTCAGGATCTGGCGTTCGATGTCGGTCCGTACTTCCGATGCGCCATAGTCCAGACGAGCTTTATCCACCTGGGCCTTAGTAACCCGGATGGTTTGCTGCATGCTTTCGATGTCGATGGCCTGCTCTGCCTTGCGCTTGCGAATGTCGGCTTGGGCCGCCACGATGGTATCTTCCAAATCGTCCACGTGATCCTGCATCGACTGCGAGTCGATGACTGCGATCACCGTGCCTTTCTTAACCCAGGAACCGGCCGTCGCGGTCTTCTCCAGCACCATTTCGCGATTGGCGTCCGGGCCCTGCATGCGGGGACCAGTGATGTTGGCGAAATCGCGCGCCGAAGTCTGGCCGCTGACTCGAATGCTCCGGGTGAGTGTCCCTGCGGTGATCTTCGCCGTTTTCGCGGCTACGATCGGCGCCGTGGGCGCGGGCTGATTTGCAGAACGAACCCAATAGAAGGCTCCCGCAGCAACGACGGCTAGCAGGATCAACCACTTCCAGGGCTTTCCCGGAGGCGGACCCGCCGGTACCGGTTTAGGCGCGAGGATAGGCTGCTGCTTTGTGGGGGCGGAAATTGGATGCGAAGCGGCTGACATTTATAAAGGGCCTTGTGCTGACCAGGGGACTGCTCATGAAAAGGCGCAGGCCGGCCCCGGCAAGTTACTCATTCAAGTATACGAATGATGGTCCGCCCAACTTACGGCCGCCTTGACCGCTCGGCCGCTTTAGCCGTGTAGTTGACCACCGCCGCTTGGGTGATTTTGTCCAGGCGGGGGAAGTTCCGCTCCAAGTACTCTTCTCCAAGCCCTTCAATCTTTTGCGGATCGGGCCCGCTGCCGCCGAGCGATTGGACTTCGCCATACGTGGCGTACAGCTTATCTACTACGTCCATCCCTTCGACCACCTTGGCGAACGGCGAAAAGCCCTTAGCATCCAAGCGCTGCGAGTTGTCGGCGAGGTTGATGAAGATCTGTGTGGTTCGGCTTCCCGGGCCTTCCTTCGCGAAAGACACGTACCCCCGAGTGTTCTTCTGCACGACCGGATCGTCGGGAAGCTTCAACTGCCGCCACAGTTCGGAAACCTTCGGGTCCTTGTTTATGCCGAACTGAACGACAAACTTAGGACGTACCCGGAAAAACCGCGAGCCGTCGTAGAACTTTTCTTCTATCAGTTCATGGAACCGGTCGACACCTCGGGGCGCCCATTCCCGGACTACCTCCATAACGAAGTCGCCCTTGGTGGTTTCGAATTTGACGTGGAACTTGTCCGGCGCCTGCGCCGCTTTCGTGGGTGCGGACTTTTCACCCGCCGGCGCTTGCTTTGCCGAGTCGGTCGAACACCCGGCGAGCGCGACGGCAGCGATCGCCAGCAGAACTTTCCTCATTTGGCATCCCTCCAGTTCGACCCGACGCCCACATCCACGATTAGCGGGACCTCCAGGTCGTAAACGTTTTCCATCTCGCGCTTGACGAACTGCTTCAGCTCCGGCACCTCGTCCGGCGGCGCTTCCAGCACGAGTTCGTCATGCACCTGCAACAACATGCGAGCCTGGCTCCCACGCCGCTGCAGTTCACGATCGATGCGGATCATCGCCATCTTGATCAGGTCGGCCGCGGTGCCTTGGAGAGGCGTATTCACTGCGGTTCGTTCTGCAAACGAGCGAGCGTTCGGATTCCGCGTATTCATGTCCGGAATCGGCCGCTCGCGCCCAACCAAGGTCTTGGCGACACCGGTTCGTCGCACTTCTTCAATCGTCTTGGCGATGAAATTCTTTACTCCGGAATACCGTTCAAAGTACTGGCGGATATAGGTCTCGGCCTCTTTGCGGTCTATACCCAACGAAGCTGCGAGGCCGAACGGAGTCTGCCCGTAAACGATGCCGAAATTGACGGCTTTTGCGTTCCGCCGCATGTCGGGAGTCACCATGAGCGGACCCACGCCGAATACTTCAGCCGCGGTGCGGGTATGGATATCCTCGCCTGCACGGAAGGACTTGACCAGCAGGGCGTCCATCGACATGTGGGCCAGGAGGCGGAGCTCGATCTGCGAATAATCGGCCACCACCAGGACCCAGCCCTCGCGCGGGACGAATGCCGCGCGGATCTCGCGCCCGAGCTCGGTTCGAATCGGGATGTTCTGCAGATTGGGGTTCGAGGATGACAACCGCCCGGTCGCCGCGCCGGTTTGATTGAACGTCGTATGGACGCGTCCGGTATCAGGCCGGATCAACGCGGGCAGAGCATCGACGTAGGTGCCCTTCAGCTTGCTGAGTTGGCGGTACTCCAGCACCAGGCGGGCGATCTCATGCTCGGCTGCAAGGGCTTCGAGGACATCGGCGGCGGTGGAGGTCGTCTTGCCTTTGCCGTACTTAACGGGCGAAGGGAGCTTCAGGTCTTCAAACAGGACCTTGGCCAATTGCTGCGGGGAGTTGATGTTGAAGGGGAATCCCGAGATCTCGTGAATTTGCCCGGTCAGGCGCGCGATCTCCACGTCCATTCGCTGCGACAGCAGGCCGAGCTGGGCGGGATCGACGCGAATGCCCGCGCATTCCATCTGCCGCAGCACTTCCGTCAAAGGCAGGTCGATCTCTTCATATACCTTGGTGAACCGCTCGGTGATTTCCGGGATGAGCTTGAGGTAAATCTCCAGTGCGCAGTCGGCGCGCATGTCCGCCGATGTGCCGAGCTTACGATCCAGATACTTCTCTGCCAGCACTTCGCAGCCGCAACTCGAGGGATCGGCGGAAAGGAGGAACGCGTACAGCATCACATCGTGGCGAAGGTTGGCGGCTCGGATGCCGTGCTGTTCCAGCACGCCGGCGATGATCTTGATGTCGTGTGTGATCTTTTCGCGGCCGGGGTCCGCGATCAACCGGAAGATAGGCGCGGCTAATTCGAACGGAACGCCTCGCGCGTGACCGGCTTTGTAAGCCACGCCGATACCTGTCTCCACCGCCGCCACCGCCACTGGCACGCTTGTCGGGATCTCAGCCACGAACGCGTCCACTTCTTCAGCGGTGAGCAGCGTTCGATAATCTTTGTCCTCGTTCGACTCGGTCGGACCAAGCTCCTTCAGGTGGCTGAAGAACTCCAACTCGCGATAGATGGTTTTCAGGACCGGCACGTCCGGCTCTTGCGCGGTGAGCGAGGCCAGGCACCATTCGACGGGGGTTTGCGTGTCGATGGTCGCGAGCTTCTTGCTCATCAGAATCTGATCCTTGTGATTCTGGAGGCTTTCGCGATACATTTTGCGCTCGACTTCGGCCGCTCGCTCAATCGCGTTCTCCACGGTGCCGAAGCGGGCGATCAGGTCGCGCGCGCCTTTATCGCCGATTCCGGGCGCGCCCGGGATGTTGTCGATGGAGTCTCCTTTCAAAGCCAGCAGGTCGGCGACCGAGGACGGCGGAACGCCCATGAACGCCTCGGTCTTAGCCGGGTCATATACGATGTCGTCCTTCATCGGATTCAGCATCGACACGCGGTCGGTCACCAGTTGCAGCATGTCCTTATCGCTGGACACGATGATGACCTCCACCTCACCCGATTCTTCGGCCCGGCGCGCGATCGTGCCGATGACATCGTCGGCCTCGAATCCGGGGTACTGGAGGATTGGGATTCGGAGCGCGTCCAGAAGCTTGCGTACGTATGTAATCTGCGCCGCCAGATCCTCAGGCATTTCCGTACGATTGGCCTTGTACTCGGTGTATGCCTCAGATCGGAAGGTAGGAGCCGAGCTTTCCCAGATCGCCGAGATGTATTCCGGCTTGTATGACTGCAACAGCTTCTTTAGCATGTTGTGGAAGATATAGACGGCTTCCGTGGATATGCCAGTGGTGGTCCGCATGGGAGGGGCACCTGACCGGGCGCGCGCGTGGTACGCCCGAAAGATGAAGCCAAAGGTGTCGATCAGAAACAGCTTCGGACGCTGCTGGGCGGGCATGATGCGGCCATCATAGCGTAGAACTGCGACCCTCACCGGTTTAGAGGCTAATTCACCACAGAAAAACCTAAGGTGTGTAGCACTACAGCCACGGTTTGTAGTGTGGAAAGGTTGCTTTCTCAATCAGTTACAATACGGAAGTACAAATGCTAACTCGGCGACCGGAGTTACAAACCCAAAACATGCTTGAGCCTCGCGATGCGTTTTGAGACGACGCTGAACCATCCGGTGAGTATCTCCGGAGTCGGCCTGCACAGCGGCGTCCCGGTGAACATGAGGGTTCTTCCCGCGCCTGCGGCGACGGGCATTGTGTTTGAGCGCACTGACCTGGACAACTTCCGCATTCCGGCGAGTTGGAAGCACGTCGCTCGAGTCAGTTATGCGACCAGCCTGATGCGGCAGGGAGTGCTGATCTCCACTACCGAACATCTGCTGAGCGTGTTGTACAGCATGGGCATCGACAACGCGGTGATCCAGATCGACAATCTGGAAGTTCCTATCGTGGATGGAAGCGGCATGCCGTTCGTGCACGCGATCCGCGAAGCCGGCATTCGGACTTATCGCCGCCGCCGCAAGTACCTGCGTATCTGCCGCCCGGTGTCGGTGGAGGCTCCAGGAAAGCGAATCACGATCCTGCCGTCGGATAGCTTTCTGCTGACCTGCGACGTGTTTTTCGATCATCCGCTGGTCGGTCGGCAAACTATGGACATGGAGGTAACCCCAGAACGATACGCGACCGAGGTTGCCCCTGCCCGTACCTTTGGCTTCGAATGGGAGCTGGACCAGATGCGGGACATGGGCTTGATTCGCGGGGCGACCCTGGACTCGGCCGTTTGTTTCAGCCGGGACAGCGTGCTGAACCCCGGCGGTCTTCGCTTCCCCGATGAGTGCTGCCGGCACAAGGTGCTCGACCTGATCGGCGACTTGGCGCTGATCGGCAAACCGCTTCTGGGCCACGTGATAGCCGAGCGCGCGGGACACGCGATGCATGCGGCCCTGGTCGCACGAATCATGTCCGACCCTACCTTATACGAGGTGCTCTCGTTCGATCAATTGGCGACCCGTGTCGCGCACGCGCTGGTGTCCTGAAGCCGGCAACCGGATGCCGCAACTGTTTCGCCCGCCGAATCTGCTGACGTGCGTTCGCATTGTCCTGACGCCCGTGATTGTCCTCGCGCTGATGCGCAACGATTGCGAGCGCGCGTTCTGGCTGAGTCTGTTCGCCGGATTCACCGATGCCGCTGACGGTTATCTGGCGCGGCTGATGGGAGAGTCCAGCCGGCTGGGAGCCTACCTGGACCCGATCGCGGATAAACTCCTGCTGACCGCTCTATATATATGTTTCGGAGCGGCGGGACTTGCGCCGCTTTGGCTCGTATACCTTGTGGTGGGACGGGACGCGATGATTCTCTCCCTGGTCGCGGCAGGCTACCTATGGAAAGGAATTCGCGATTTCCCTCCGTCGATCTGGGGCAAACTCAGTACTCTCTTACAGATAGCTACTGCGCTGGGCGTGATTTCGTTGTGCTCGTTCGGGGTGGCGCCCGGCGTGGTCCAGGTTCTCCTGTACGCCACCGCCGCGGCAACTTTTTGGAGCGGTTTACATTATTTCTTACGCGCGGTGGCATCTATACGATATGTATCGCGATGAGGTAATGGATAGCCGTACGGATGCTGTCGTACCGTTTGACCCGGTTGCCCTTGCGGCGTTAGTCTAGGAAGGTCGGGTGCCGTCATGACTTGTTACTCGCCCTCACG
>DASQDN010000431.1:0-7117 GCA_035634155.1 Bryobacteraceae bacterium
GAAGGAGCACGACGAAGCGGTGCAGGTTCGCATCACTGGGGGCATGGCGCCGGATCGGCAGGTGGAACTCGCTTTGTTTTTGGCGTCTGAGGATTCCAATCACGTCAGCGGCAAGATCATCCACGTCAACGATGATTGGAAGCGCCTGGAGCATGCCGCCATGGGCCGCGAGGTGTATACGTTGCGGCGGATCGTGAAGGGCTAGTCCTTCGACGTAGCTCTGGCGCAATAGACTGGTACTTAGCGGTCCTGAATAGAACTACATGTTGTATGCCGTGGTGGCATCGTCAGGACGGACGGCGCAGAAGCGGGCGGGGTCTGCTGACAGGGTGTGTGGTGAGCCTGCATTGAAGCGGAATCGCCCTTTGTTCTTTACGGGGCAAACACTTCCTCACATTCGCTCTTCTGCTGCCGATTAGCGAGTTATGAGTTTGATGCAGGGCCGGGCCGGGATGCTCATCCTGGTGCTCGGCCTCCTGTCCATCACACTCCCACCAACGGCGTTATCCCAAGGGTTGGAGAGTGAAGCCGGGGCTGTCCAGTTCAGCTTTGAGCAGCGTGTCCGCACTGAAAACTGGAACAATCTTTTTGACTACAACGGGTCTGTCAATGATGAACGACAGCAGATCCGCATTCGCTCGCGAGCGTGGGTGACTGCGCCGATCGGTTCTTCGATTGAGTTCGGCTTTGGAATCAACAGCGAATCGAATGAACGGCGAGGCTCGCCGAGAGAAGTCGGCGAGATCATCTTCGAGCGTGCCTATCTGGACTTCAAGCGACTGCCGATCAAGGGGCTGAGCCTCCGAATTGGCCGCCAGGACCTGACCAGGGGCGATGGATTCATCTTCTCGGATTCAACACCCTACGACGGATCGCGAAGCTTCTACGCGAATGCGATTGTCCTGGCGTGGACCCGGAGCCGGCACACACTGGAAGCAATTGCCCTGTCCGATCCTGCTCGGGATCGTTACTTTCCTACATTTCATAGCCAGTCCCGGATGCTGCAAGAGGCGGATGAGCGCGCTGCCGGGCTTTATTATTCCGGCCGGGCACTTGCACATGCAGACATCGATGCTTACTACCTGCTGAAGAAGGAAGATCATTGCATCGTCGCTCGGACCGACCCACGGCACCGGCCGGATCGGCATGTGCATGCGGCAGGCAGCCGGCTTGTGAAGCGCTTCGCAGCTTGGACCGTGAATGCGGAAGGGGCGCTGCAATGGGGGAGGCAGGCCGGCGGCATTCCGATCCGCGGCTGGGGAGCGACAACCCAGGTGAGACGCGTTCTGTGGAAGGCTCGGAACCTGGACGCCGCCACAGGCTATGAACAGCTTTCCGGTGACAATCCGTCGACGCCGGGACGTGTGGAAGGCTGGAATCCTATGTTTGCGCGATTTGTGAAGCCGAGCGAATTGTACCTGTACTCCGGCATGCATGAGAACGGGTTGGGGTACTGGAGCAACCTGGGAGCGTTTACTACCGAAGCCGGTATGAACGTGACCCGGTCGATGCGCCTTCGCGGCGCGTGGAATCGGTTCACCGCGCCGCAGCGGTTTGCCGGGAACCCGGCGATCTTCGCCGGCGGCGGACTGCGCGGAAACAACCTGCAGGTGCGGCTGGACTTTTGTTTCGGCAGTTCCTGGAGAGCTCACATCCAACTGGAGCGGATGCTCCCAGGCAATTTTTATCAACATCGGTCTCCGGCCTATTTCCTGCGGTTCGAGACCTCATTCATCGTCAACAAGTCGCTACATCCCAAGGAGATGTTTCGCAAATAATGAAAAACCTCAGTCTTACTACACGCCTCAACGCTAGCTTCAGCGTGATCTTACTCGTTACCGTCGTCCTGGCCGCTGTGTCCTGGAAGACGGTCTCGGACTTAAGCGGCGCACTACAGAAATCCACCACCATTACTGCGAAGAAAGGAACTGTCCTTTCCGACATTGTTGCGAGATCAGGCAAGATGAGGGGCTCGGTTCGGGGCGTCATTATGTACACCCTGACGAACCGGCCTGACATGGTTCAGCGTTCCAGGAGTGAGTTCGCGGCTTTCGGGCAGGATGTGCTCAATGCAGCAGCCACGCTAGGCTCCCTGCCGTTGAGTAACCCCGAGAAGGAGGCGGAGGAAGCAATACAAAGCGCCGTTCGCGATTGGATTCCCATTCTCAATGAGATAAGCCGGCTTTGCGCGTCCGGCCAGACCGGAGCCGATCTTGATCCGTGGACCAGAAAGAGCATCGCTGCGGCCGACCGGCTTGATCGGGCCACCGACATCCTTGACGGATTGGTGAAAAAAGAGTTTTCCGAAGTGACGGAATTCGCGCGCAGTTCCGTCCTGAAAGCGAAGGTTGCTGCCCTGCCCGTGATCGCGCTGGCCATCGCCGCCGGCATCGTGGGCTTGCTCATAGTCGCGCGAAGCAACAAGCAATTGCGCACGGTCGCCAGAGAATTGGGTGAGGGAGCCGGATGTCTTTCCGAAGCTGCTACTCACGTCTCACGCCTGGGCCACGACCTTGCCGGAACCGCATCCCGCCAAGCCGCCTCGACCGAGGAGACTTCGGCGGCGGCGGAAGAAGTGAGCACGATGGCGCGCAAGATTGTCGACGACGCCAGCGTAGCGTCCGGGTTGGTTGCGGAATCGCGCACGTGCGTCGAAACCGGGGCTGCCGAACTCGACCGGATGTCAACAGCGGTGGAACGGATGAACGCTTCCACCGAGTCGGTTTCCAAGATCATTCGGGTGATTGAAGAAATCGCGCTGCAGACAAATATTCTTGCTTTGAACGCAGCAGTTGAAGCGGCTCGGGTGGGCAATGCCGGGGCGGGCTTTGCGATCGTTGCGGACGAGGTTCGCACGCTGGCCAAGCGAAGCGCCCAGGCTGCAAACGAGACGTCCACACTCATCGTGGATGCGGTGGAAAGCTGCCGCTTGGGGGCGTCCTACATCGCGCCCCTGCGCGACGCTTTCTCGCGGATTCGGACCGTCACCGGAGACGTGTCGGGCCTGGTTGAGCAGTTGCACGAGAGCTGCCTGCAGCAGAGTATTGGCATGCAGCAGATTGGCAAAGCGATGACGAATATCGAACAAGGCACGCAGCACACGGCGGCGAGCGCCGAGCAAAGCGCGGCGGCCGGTGAACAGATGCTGGCACAGGCCTCGACCTTGCACGGACTTGGCGAAACCGTACGAGCTTTGGTCGGGATCGAGGAGCCCGCCGGCCGCGGCATGCGCCGGTAGCGTCCAACCAGGGGCGGGTTTAGCAGACCCGCCCGGGCGGTGTTCCACGCCCGTGTTGCCTCAAGGATCTTCAACCCGCAACGGTATCCTGAGAGCTGTAAATGAAGTTGGGTATCGATTTCGGGACCACGCGAATCGTGGCGGCCGCCGTTGACCGGGGCAACTACCCGGTCATCACGTTCGAGGATGCGGAGGGGGCCGCACGGGACTGGTTTCCTCCGGTGATTGCCGCTCGCGGGGACGAGCGAAGGTATGGATGGGACGCGTGGGCGGTGCAATCCGAGCCCGGTTGGACACTGATCCGCTCCATCAAACGGTCGCTGGAAGATGCCGGTCCGTACACGAGGGTGGAGGTGGGCGGTTCGTTCGTGCCGATGCTGCAACTGCTGCAGGAGATGACTGCCGCATTGAAGCGTTCGCTGCTGGACCGGTCGAGTTTGCCGGGACGCGATGAGGAGCCGTTGGAGATCGTGCTTGGCGTGCCTGCCAATGCGAACAGCAACCAGCGTTTCCTGACGGTAGAACCCTTCCGCCGAGCCGGGTTTCAAGTTGTGGGGCTCTTGAATGAGCCTTCGGCCGCGAGCATCGAGTACGGCCATCGCAACCGGGCACAGGATCGCGATGAACTCGTTCTGGTCTACGATCTTGGGGGCGGCACCTTTGACGCGTCGCTGGTGCAGATCGATGGCAGGACTCATTCGGTCGTGGCGAGCGAAGGCGTGACAACGGTCGGCGGAGACGACTTTGACATTGCGCTTGCAGAGCTGGCGCTAGAAGAGGCGGGCCTGCAGGCGGATCAGCTCACGCAAGGCGAACTGTTCGAACTCCATGAGGAGTGCCGGAATCGAAAGGAAAGCCTGCACCCGAACACGCGACGGATTGTAGTGGATCTGGGCGTGGTGCGGGAAGGGTGGAGTGAGGTGGCGATTCCGGCGCCGACTTACTATGAGCGCTGCCGGCCATTGATCGAGCGCACGATTGAAGCGACCGAGAACCTGATCCGCAGCTACGACGAGGGAGCGCGTGTGGATGCGCTTTACGTCACGGGCGGCGGCAGCGAGTTACCCATGGTGGCGCGCATGCTGAAGGAGGTATTCGGGCGGCGGGTGCGCCGGTCGGCTTACACACGTTCGGCGACCGCCATCGGGCTCGCGATTCAGGCGGACTCGGATGCCGGGTTCGTTTTGCAGGAACACTTCACGCGCCATTTCGGCGTGTGGCGGGAATCGCAGGCGGGAAAGGCCGTTACGTTTGACCCGCTGTTTCCGAAGGGTACTCCGCTGCCCGCTCCCGGAGAAGCGCCGGTTACGATCGCGCGGCGCTACTCGCCTGTGCACAACGTTGGGCATTTCCGATACCTGGAATGCAGCCATCTCACCGAAGACGGGGTGCCTACGGGAGACATCACGGTATGGGACGAGATTCTGTTTCCATTCGATCCGGCGCTGCAGGCCGATGCAAACCTGGAGGACGTTCACGTGGAGTACTCGATTGGGGCACAGCAGCAGCAGATCGAAGAGCGGTATGCGTGCAACGCCTCGGGTGGGGTAGAGGTTCAGATCGGCAATAAGTCGGCAGGCTACACTCGAACGTACCGGCTGGGCCGCTGGTCCGCGAAGACGGAACCGGTGACACCCGGCCGCAAAAAGAAGACAAAGGTGGAAAGCCGTTAATGCTCAACTGGCTGCTGGTGTTTGTCCCGATTGCGGCGGGGCTGCATTACTTGCGCCCGGAATCGCACACGTTCATTTTTCTCGCCGCCGCGATCGCCATTGTTCCGCTTGCAGGATGGATGGGGCACGCGACCGAGCATATAGCGGAGAAGACGGGAGAGGGCATCGGCGGTTTGCTGAACGCCACCTTTGGCAACGCCGCGGAGATGATCATTGCGATTGTGGCGATGCAGCGCGGCCTTCACGACGTGGTGAAAGCCTCGCTGACCGGCTCGATTATCGGCAACGTGCTCCTGGTGATGGGCGCGGCTTTTGTGGCAGGCGGGCTGAAGTTCAAGACGCAGACGTTCAACGTTTCGGCGGCGCGCACCCAATCGACCATGCTGACGCTGGCGGCAATCGCAATGATTGTGCCGGCGGCGTTTCACTACCTGAGTGGACCTTCCGGCGTGGTGATGGAGTACAACCTGAGCCTGGATATTTCCGTCGTGCTGCTGATCACGTATGCGCTCAGCCTGGTGTTCTCATTGATTACGCACAAGCAGTTGTTCGCCGGACATTCGGGCGAAGCGGCGCATGTCCAGGATGAGAGCACGAAGCACCAGGGATGGTCGATGGGCAAGTCGGTGGCTGTGCTGCTCGGGGCTACGGCGCTGATTGCGTGGATCAGCGAAATGCTGGTGGCGTCGGTGGAAGCGGCAGCGCATACGTTCGGCATGTCGACGATCTTTGTAGGCGTGATCGTGGTGGCGATTGTCGGCAATGCGGCCGAGCATTCCACTGCGATTCTTGTGGCGATGAAGAATCGCATGGACTTGAGCTTGTCCATTGCGATCGGCAGCAGCATTCAGATCGCGTTGTTTGTCGCGCCCGTGCTGGTGCTGCTCAGCTATGTGGTGGGTCCGCGTCACATGGATCTGGTGTTCACGCCGGCCGAGGTGCTGGCAATCGGATTAAGCGTGGCGGTTGCGGGCCAGATTGCGGGCGATGGAGAGTCGAACTGGCTGGAAGGCGTGCAGTTGCTCGCCGTGTACGTTATTCTCGGAATCGTTTTCTTCTTTTTGCCCGATACTGTTGTCCCGGGAGCGACACATTGAGCACTGCCATTTCGACGCCGTATGACTTAGGCCAGCCGTATTTTGTCGGCATGCCGCACTTTCCGACGCATCCGCCGTTCCTGTTCGGCTTGACAAAGCTGCATGGGGAGATTGTGCTGCCGGACGGTGGCAGCTCGGCGGCGGATGTGATCACGATGAGCGGCCATACGGGGACGCACATCGATGCGCTTAATCACTTCTCGTGCATGGGCAAGTTCTTCGACGGCCACGCAGTGCAGTCGGTGCAGTCGTATGGCGGAGGTGTGCGGCGGCTGTCGGTGGATACGGTGGCGCCGATCTCCCGGCGCGCGGTGCTGCTGGACATCGCGGGGGCGCTGAATGTGAGCGCGCTGGAGCCCGATCACGTGGTTACGCCGGAGCAGCTTGACGCGTGCGCTGTCGACGTGCGTCCGGGAGACGTGGTGGTGATTCGCACCGGTTGGGGGCAGTTGTTTCGCGATCCGGCCAAGTATGCTTCGGCGCTGCGGATGCCGGGGGTTGAGCTTGCGGGCGCCAAGTGGCTGAGCGAGCGGCGGCCGTTCGCGGTGGGCTCCGATACACTTGCATTCGAGCATATGCCTAGCCCCAAAATGGCCGTTCACATCCATCTGCTGGTGGAGACGGGCATTCACATCATCGAGAACTTGAATCTGGAGGAAATCTCACGAGACCAGGTTCGCGAGTTCCAGTTTGTGGGCGCGCCGTTGAAGATCGAAGGCGGTACGGGAGCGCCGATCCGCCCCCTTGGCTTCGTTCAGTCTCCGATTTCGATGCTGTAGTTCTCGATCACGGGATTGGCGAGCACATCCTTGGCTAGCGTTTCGACGATGGTTCGCGCCTGATCTTTGTTCAGGCTTGGGGCGAGCGCAATGTCGAAGTACTTGCCCTGCCGCACTTCTTCGATTTCCGGATGGCCGTGCGCGTTGAGCGCCTTGCGAATCGTCTGGCCTTGCGGATCAAGGACGGTGGGCTTGAGCGAGACAAAGACTCGGGCTGTCATGGGAGAAGTTCCATTTTACGCGATGCGCACCAGCGTTCCTGTGTTCGCGGCTTCCTCGGCTGCCAGCGTCGCTTCGCAGATGCGGTAAATATCGGTGGTGGTGATGGTG
>DASQDN010000432.1:0-2141 GCA_035634155.1 Bryobacteraceae bacterium
ATCCCGGATTAGATGTCGGCTGCCACTTGGTGCTCGTCGGGGGCAAGTCGCTGCTGCCCGGTGGGCAGAATCTTCCGGTGGATGTGGTCGAGCTGTTGAAGCGACTCGCCACCCGCGATATTTCGCCCTACCAAGAGCTGAGGGCGCAGATCGAGAAGATCGTCGCCGCGGGAATCAGGCCCACACACCTGGACACCCACAAGCACACGCATCTTACGTTTCCCGTGCTCGATGCGGTCGCGCGGCTGTCGGAGGAGTTCGGGATTCGATGGGTCCGGCGGCCTTTCGATTTTCCGTTGAGTGGTGGAAGGCCGACACCCTGGGGCAAGCGGGTGCTTAGCCGGAGTCTGCAGGTGCTGCGATCGCACTTCCACCGTCGACTTGCGCGCCGAGGGTGCCGTACCACGGACTACTTCGCCGGCTTCCAACTCACCGGGTATTTGCGGGTCGAAGAACTGGTGGATCTCATTCGCGTGCTGCCGGACGGGCTAACCGAGTTCATGTGCCATCCCGGGTATTGCACAGACGAACTCCGCAACGCCCGTACGCGCTTGAAGGAAAGCCGCGAACGGGAACTGGAAGCCTTGGTTTCTCCGCTCGTGGCGGAGGCGTTGCGCCGGAATTCGGTTCACCTGGTTCGATACTCTGCTCTGTAAAGTACTTGACGGAACGCTTCCTCTCGTCTATACTGCCAATATGGCAGCGCGCCCCGGTCCAGTTCCTTTGCACGACCACGCCATTGACAACCTGCGTTTCATCCGGGCAACGATGGAGCGGTCGGCATCCTTCACGGCGGTGCCCGGTACCGGCGGCATCTTCATGGGGCTGACGGGTTTATTCGCCGCTATGGCTGCGATGAATTATCCCGAACTCTTCCTCCCGATCTGGATGCTCGCCGCGGTTGTAGCGACCGCAATCGGGCTCACCACCACGATTCAGAAGGCGCGGGCTACGAAGGTGGCGCTCGATTCCGGGCCGGCTCGGAAGTTCGCGCTCTCATTCGGGCCGCCGATCCTGGTGGGCGCGGTGTTGACTTTGGCTTTGTTTCGCACCGGGGCCACCGACCTGCTGCCAGGGACTTGGCTATGCCTTTACGGCACGGCTGTGATTGCAGGGGGAGCCTTTTCGGTCCGCGTCGTGCCGCTGATGGGAATTGGGTTCGTTTTGGCTGGAGTGGGGGCGCTATTCACCCCCGCCGGCTGGGGCAACACCTGGCTTGCGATCGGATTCGGCGCGGGACACATCGTGTTTGGAAGCATCATTTCGAGGAGGTACGGTGGCTAAGAATTCGGCCGCAAAGGCGATCGCCGCGCCTTTTGCGCACGACCAGGTGAATGACGCGGCGACAAAGGAAACAACCGGGCTCGACCGGCTGATTCACGAGCGGATGCGCCTCGGTATCGTCAGCGCCCTCGCCGCCAACGAGTCGCTGACCTTTGTCGAGCTGAAGAAACTGCTGGACGCAACCGATGGCAACGTCAGCATCCACGCTCGCAAGCTGGAAGACGCGGGATACATCACGTGCGCCAAGTCATTCGAGGGCAGGGTGCCGCGTACGGAATACCGGATTACCGACGCGGGCCGCAAAGCATTAACCAAGTATCTGGATCACATGGAAGCTCTGATTCGCGCCATGCGCGGCGCGTAACGGTCACAAATGAAAGCTCTTCACGTAGCCATCATCATGGACGGGAACGGCCGCTGGGCCACCGGTCGCGGGCTGCCGCGCGTGGCGGGACACCGCTCGGGAGCCGATGCGCTTCGGCGGACGATCGAAGCCGCGCCGAGCGCCGGCGTAGGAGCGCTCACGTTCTACGCCTTCTCGTCGGACAACTGGAAGCGGCCGGTGGAAGAAGTGGGAGCGTTGATGCGCCTTTTCGAGCAGTACCTGGTCAACGAAGTGGATGAATGCGTGCGGAAAGGCGTTCGCATCTCCTTCATCGGCCGCCGCGATCGGCTTCCGGCGAGCGTCGTCCGGCTGATGGCGCTGTCGGAAGCTCGCACGCGCCACAACACCACGCTGCACGTTCGCATCGCAATCGACTACTCTTCCCGCGACGCGTTGGTGGAAGCTGCGCGCCAGGTGGGTCCGCACGCCACACGAGAAGCGATCGCCGCGGCCTTGCCCGCACCCGATGTCG
>DASQDN010000433.1:0-1815 GCA_035634155.1 Bryobacteraceae bacterium
AACTGCACGTCACGCAAACCAGAACATGCGAGTATGAGGTCTTCCGTTAACTCCCGTGCGACGATGAACCCCCGGACAGGCTGTCCTGGTTCTGCGAGGTTCTTAGCTATCCAGCCCATGTAGCGTCGGACTTGGCCAACAACGCGGTCGTACCCACGCGAAACTTTCAACTCCAGAACCACAAAGCCACCACGGGCATCGATCGCCAGGATATCTATGAATCGCCCACCTGCGGGGTACTCCACACCATCGATTCCCTCGTCTTCGAACAGCCGTAGGCCGCTTTCGAGCAAGTAGAGATTCTTCGCAAGAAAGTTTCGGAGGTCTGCTTCGTACGCAAAGCTGCGAACTTCGGACTCCGTTGGTTCGTCCACCTGCTCCTCGGGAGGTGCCCCTATCGTGCCATCGGAAGTAACCCGGCGTATTGGAGGCGGGTCATTCTGAGGATCATAAAGGCGAAAATGACTTCCATCGAGTTGGTAGAACAGGTCGTCTTCCCCTGGCTTTGGAGAGTAGTGGTTCCGACTCAAGGCGTTGGTCGACAGACGGCATAAATGGGCCGTAATCGTGCCTGGTTTCAACTGTGGGTAATTAGTAGCGAACCAGATCATCACTTCCTGGCGAGTAATTACCTGTCCCGGACTAACAGGGATGTCGTCAACCATCCTACGCATTAGCATGCGTGTGGGCTCAGTGTATTTGGCCATCGATTGCGATTATATCGGCTATAAACTTGTCCTAATCGCTATTTGTCCAACTTCTGACGGGCGATGTCGGCGGGCCTCGCTTTCACAGCTCTCCGATAGTCATCGGGGTGGAGAAAGAGCTGAAGGCCGCGCTGACCGGCTGAGATCGAGATGACGTCCCACAGCTCGGCTGTTTCGTCGATGTAAACGGGATAATCCTTCTTACAGGCGAGGGCCGTCACGCCTCCCCGGATATAGCCGGTGACGGCTTGCACGTCCTTCAACGGCACCATGTCCACCTTCCGGTCACCCGTGGCATGGGCGAGCGCCTTGAAGTCGAGCTCAGTGTTTCCGGGAATGACGGCGAGGCAGATGCCGTTCCGGTCGCCATGTACGGCCAGCGTCTTGAATACCTGCTCGGGAGGAAGCCCCACTTTTGCGGCGACGCTTTCGGCAGACAGATCGTTGGGATCCACGTCGTATTCGCGCACCTGGTAAGCAATCCCGAGCTGGTCAAGCGCCCGCATCGCGTTCGTTTTTGCCGCCATACCTCTTTGTCAGTTTGCCAGACCCGGACTTCGGGGTATGATCCAACGATGCATCCTGCTCAAGCGGCTTCCCCTGTCCTGGTATGGGACGTTCTCACGGCGTACCAGCGTACCTGCGCTTTGTATGCCGCCATCGAATTGAATCTCTTCGGAGCGGTGGGGGCTGGCGCGGCTGACGCGGCGACCCTCGCTCAAATTTGTGGCGCGTCCGAACGTGGGACCCGTATTCTGTGCGATTACCTGACGATCCTTGGGTTGCTGGAGAAGAAGGAAGGCGTGTATAGCCATTCCCCGACCAGCGCCGCCTTTCTTGATCCCAGCTCGCCGGCGTGTCTTGCATCGGCATCGCAGTTTATTGCGGGGCCATCGATGTACGAGCCCTACCTGCGCCTCACCGAAGCCGTACGGCATGGTCGGACGGTGCTGCCCGGCGAAGGCAGCGTCGAACCGAACAATCCGATCTGGGTGGAGTTTGCCCGCGGGATGGCTCCAATGATGGCGCCGCTCGCCGGGCCGTTGGCGTCGCTGGTGCTCCAAGGCCGCACAGGTCCGGTGCGGGTGCTCGACATCGCGGCGGGGCA
>DASQDN010000434.1:0-18335 GCA_035634155.1 Bryobacteraceae bacterium
ACCCACGTTCTCCGTAAGCGACATCATGGACGGGCTCAAGTTCAATATGCCCGGTAAGGGAATCGCCACAGCCATTGCGGTATTCGGAATCACCGGTGTCGGCGCGTCCGAGCTATTCATGTACCCGTACTGGTGCACTGAGAAAGGCTATGCGCGCTGGACAGGCACGCAGGAACCGAACGAGGCTTGGCGTCAGCGTGCGCTCGGCTGGATTCGCGTGATGAACGTCGACATCATCGCCTCCATGATCATCTACAGCACCGCGACCATCGCCTTCTATTTCCTGGGCGCGGGCGTTCTGCACGCTAAAGGAATCGTACCCTCTGGAAATGACATGATCGTCGTGCTTTCGCGCATGTACACCGAGACGCTCGGCGAATGGTCCGTGTGGCTGTTCTACATCGGCGCAATTGCCACTCTCTACGGCACGATCTTCGCCGCCACGGCCGGCAACTCACGCGTACTCTCAGACATCACGCGTGTGGCCGGCTTCTTCGATCGCGCGGATTATGCGGCTCGCATCCGCACCCGAAATCGCTTCATCTGGTTCCACGCGCTGCTGCCGGTCACAATGATCCTCGTCGTCGGCTCACCCGTGCAGATGGTGAAGTGGGGCGGCGCCGCGCAAGCCATCATGCTGCCCATCATCGGCATCGGCGCCGTTTATCTGCGACATCAGCGACTGCCCAAGGAAGTGCGGCCCGGCTTCTTCCCGACGTTCGGCCTTTGGCTCGCGGCGAGCCTGATGAGCATCTTCATGGTCTACTACGCGTTCCTAAGCTTCTAAGCGTGTTTGAGCGGTACACACAAGACGCCCTCGGTGCGGTCTTCTACGCCCGGGCTGAAGCCGGAATCCGCGGAGCACCAACAATCGAGGTAGACCATCTGCTAGCCGGAGTGCTCAGCCAGCCTTCGGCGGTTCTACCCGCGGATGCGGTACGTTCGCTCTTGCAGCACCTGCACGGCTCGGAACCCCGTCCCTCGATCGCGTTTTCGGGTGTAGACTTGCCAGTATCCGAGTCAGGTGCCCTGGTTTTTTCCTACGCCGAGCAAGCAGCCCGCGGACTTGGGTCGTCTGAGATCCGTCTGGAACACCTTCTCCTCGGCATCTTGCGCCAAAACCAACGCGTCCGCGCGCTGTTCGACGAGCACGGCATCGACGCCGATTTCCTCCTCAGGGCTTTGAAGCGATAGGATAGGCCCGAAGGAGGCGCCATGAAGCTTGCGCTTTTTCTCGCAATCACCACCTTGGCTCTGTCCGACCCTATGTTCGCGCAGAAGAATTGGAGGGATGCCGGCGAATACGATCTGTTTAATCGCATCAGTAAGGAAGGCGCCGATTCGGCGCAGCAGCTTGCCCTCCTTCGCGACTGGGAACGGCTATACCCAGAAACCGAGTTCAAACGCGAGCGGCTCATGTCCTTCGCGGTGGCTCATAAGAGCGCTGGCAACCTGCGGGAATCCTTCAACCGCGCGACAGAACTCTTCAACTCGGACTCAAACGACACAAACGCCATCCATCTGATGCTCCTCGTAGGTCCGAAGCTGTCCGACCCAACACAAACCGAGATCGCGACAGTCGTCGCAGCCGCCAATAAGATACTGGAACCCAAACCGGCGCCTGTGCCGCGCGCTTCATTAATGCCTACAGCCGAAGAACTAGCGCCCGTGACATCGAAGGACCCCGAGGCGCAACCTGTCTCAACGCTCCTTCGTGAAATGCGCCGGAATGCCAAACCGATCCAGGATCCAGCCCTCGCCCGTCGACAGGCGGCCGAGGCCGCGCTCGCGTGGGCGAATAGCCGTCAACGCTGACTCACTGCATCGTCAACATCGCAGCCATCAACTCGATTCCATCCCACAGATTCTGCAACCGCAGATTCTCATTGGTCGAGTGCTGCCGGTTGTCGTGGTTGACGATCGGAAGCACGATCGTCCTTGCATTTAAAGGCCGCTCAATAAACACCAGCGGCAGACTCCCACCCATCGTCGGCAGCTTCAACACCCGCTCGGTCGCACGACCCGCCGCCCGCATCACGCTCTGCGCAATCGGCAAATCCATCGCCGTCCGAGCCGCATCGTAGCTATGGTCCTCGCTGAACCTTGCCACCTTGGGATGCGCCATCAACGTTGCAGCATCCGGCTCGCGATCAACGATGAAGTAGCCCTGCTTCACGATATGCGCCTTCAGCCGCGAGATCGCCTGTGCCGCCGTCACGCCTTTCACCAGACGCATATCGATGGCAGCTTTCGCAAACGACGGGATGACGTTGCTGGTATCTTCCCCGACGTGAGAACTCGACGCGATCGCCCGCACGTTCAAAGACGGCTCTGTGATCAGTTCTGCCAGTGCGCGTCCGCCGCCTTCCGTTCTGCCCAGCGCTAACTCCTTCCTAAGTTCGGCCTCCACAGCAGGCAACTCGGCTAGCGCCTGCTTCTCGGCGGCGCCCAGCGGCTCCACACCCTCATGAAAGCCCTCAATCAGAACCTTGCCCTCAGCATCCTTCATGGACGCAAGCAACTGCGCAAGCAGGAAGGCAGGGTTGGGCGCCCAATTGCCGTAGTGGCCGCTGTGCAGTTCGCGGCGGGCGCCATAAACCGTCAGCACAAGGCTGGCAATCCCGCGCGCTCCAAACATAATCTGCGCATTCCGGCTCGCGTGAACGGGTCCATCGCACACCAGCCAGATGTCGCTCTGCAAGAGATCCTTGTGCCGCGCCAGAGTGGACTCCAGATGCTTGGAGCCGTACTCCTCCTCGCCTTCGAACACAACCTTTACATTCACAGCAGGCGAGCGACCGGCAGCCTTCAACGCATCCAGCGCCGCCAGCAGCGCGACAATCGGCGCCTTTGCGTCCGCCGAGGAACGGCCATACAAGCGCCATTCCGGATCGAAAGTCTTCCCTGGCTCGGGCATTGCGACCGGTTGGCCATCTTTCTCGATCGGACCCGACCGCAGCACCGGCGTAAATGGTGGGCTCGCCCAGTCGGCAGCGTTGACAGGCGAGCCATCGTAGTGCGAATAGAACACCACGGTCTTGGTCGCGCCGGGAGTGCGCTGCTCGCCGAACACCACCGGAGCAGCGGCATCATTCTCAAGCAGCCGAGCGCGAAGGCCGCGCCGCTCGAGTTGCTTTGCGATCAGTTCCGCATTTCTCCGCAGCGCGGCCGCGTCGCCAGCAACGTTTGGAACCGCGATCAGGTCCATCAGCTCGCGAACGATCTGGTGCTCGTGCGCTTGGCGGTAGCGTCGCACGTCGCGAATCACAGGATCGGCCTGCGTCCACGCAATCTGCGCAAATGCCGTGATGGCAGCGGTCGCCCGCAACAGGCGCATCATCGGCTAGCTCGCCTGATAAACGATCTCGCCTCCGGCGATGGTTTGCATAACCTCGACTTCATGTGTCTGTGCATCATAGCGGAACAACACCAGGTCCGCACGCTCCCCGGTCGCAATGCCCCTCTGCCGTCCGGCCACCCTGCCAACCCGAGCCGGGTTCCGAGTTGCCATCGCGATCGCCTCCACCAGTGACACTCCGGCCATACGCATCACATTGCGAATCGCGTGATCCATCCGCAGCGCCGAACCCGCCAGTCGTGTCTGCCCCGCCAGCACCACGCGCCCATCCGCCGTGTGCTCCACATCTTGATCTCCTAAGCGATAGACCCCGGGCGAGGCCATCGCCGGCATGGCCGCATCGGTCACCAGGAAGGCGCGCGCCGCCGTCTTGGCTCGCACCGCCACCTTCAAGAAGGCCTGTCCCAAGTGGATGCCGTCGACGATCAGTCCCGCTGTGAGTCGATCGTCCGCGAGCTGGTCCCAAAGGTAGTTCGGATGCCGGCGCATCTCGCCATGCGCGCCGTTGCAGATATGCGTCGACATCGTAGCTCCAGCGGTCACAGCAGCTTCAATCTGCTCGGCTGAGGCTTTCGTATGCCCGATGCTCGCTACCACTCCATGCCGGACGAGCTTTTCGATGTATCGCGGCGCGTCGGGCCACTCCGGCGAAAGGGTCACGATGCGAATCAACCCGCCTGTTGCATCCTGCCAGCGCATGTACTCGTCGACATCCGGCGGGCGTACCCACTCCCGCGGATGAGCGCCGCGCGGACCGTCGTCCGGCGAAATGTGCGGGCCTTCCACATGGAATCCTTCCATCGCGCGGCCATTCGGCAATTCGGCCCGTGCCCGCATCAGGTTTACCAGGCACGCCAGCATTCCTTCGGGAGATCCCGTAATCACAGTCGGAAAGAACCGTGCCGTTCCCGTCGAATGCAGCACGTCAATCGATCGACCTATCTGCTCAAATGTCGTCGAAGGCGAGTTGTAATCGACACCCGCGTATCCGTTTACCTGCAGGTCGATCCACGCGGGAGCAACATACAGCGCGTCAGCCGGCGTTTCGATGGGAGTGTCCACTCCAGTGATGATCGATTCGTAGTCAATCTCCAGGTACGTGCCGGAGGATGGATCCAGTCCAAAACATTTCATAGACATGCTGATTTATTCACAGGATAAGAACAGGCGGTCCACGCTAAGCCTTTGTATCCACATGGATTAATGCTGTTGAAAAGGCCGGAGGAGCCGCCAGATTCCGCTGGACGACGCTCTCCGGCCCTGTTAAAACTTACTTCAGATCCTTATTTACGGGCGCGCAACGCGGTAGATCTCGGGGGAGGTAGCCGCGGAACGCGCCCGGTTTGGATCCGTGTTCTACTACTTCTGAACTCCCGCGAACTCCCGAGACTTCACTGGCGTCAGCCAGCCGAATTGGTCCGCGGCCGTTCCATTAACGATGCCGAAGAACTCCTTCTGGAGTTTCTCGGTGATGGGTCCGCGGCGGCCTTCTCCTACCTTCACTCGATCAACCGACCGGATCGGCGTAATCTCGGCCGCCGTTCCGGTGAAGAAAACTTCATCCGCGATGTACAGCATCTCGCGCGGAATAATCGTCTCAACGATCTCAATACCCGCTGCCCGTGCGATCTGGATTACAGAGTCGCGCGTAATACCTGGCAGCACAGAAGCCCCGAGCGGCGGCGTCAGAATCTTCCCGTCACGAATCACGAAGATGTTCTCACCGGAACCTTCGCTGATGTAACCTTGCTGGTCGAGCGCAATCCCTTCCGCATAACCATTCACATCGGCTTCCATGCGAATCAACTGCGAGTTCATGTAATTGCCGCCGGCTTTCGACAACGCAGGCAGCGTGTTCGGAGCAATACGATTCCAACTCGAGATGCACACATCCACACCCGAGCTAAGCGCTTCGTCTCCCAAATACTTGCCCCATTCCCAGCAAGCCATGTAGGTTTCCACAGGATTCTTGCCCGGAAGAACTCCCATTGTGCCGTAGCCCCGAAGTACGATAGGACGGATGTAGCAGGATGCAAGATTGTTCTCGCGTACGAGTTCAACGGCTGCTTCGCTAAGCTGTTCGGCCGCATACGGTACTTCCATGCGATAAATCTTGGCCGAATCGATCATGCGGCGCATGTGCTCGGGAAGGCGGAAGATGGCGGGACCGTTCGCGGTCTCGTAGCAACGAATGCCCTCAAATACCGAGCTGCCGTAACTCACAACGTGCGACAGAACGTGGATCTTGGCGTCGTTCCACGCGACGAACTGGCCGTTATACCAGATCTTGGGGGTGGGCGTCATTCCCTTAGCATAACTTAATCGCCGTATTGAAACGGCTTATAACCTGATGGCATCTCAAACGTTGGGAGGCGTACGTGGCTAAAACATTGCAATCTTCGGCACTCATACTGGTTCTCACCATCTCCGCTTTCGCGGCCGGTCCGCGTGAAGTAAAGCCGGGTTGGAACCTTTTCTCGAAACAGCAGGATGTGCAACTGGGACGTGAAGCTGCGGCGCAGGTTGAACGGCAGATGCCCGTCATTCACGACGGCCAGTTGCAGGACCAGATTGAACGCATCGGCAAGCGGCTGGTTAGCAGCGGTATGGCCGATCAGTACCCGTACACATTTAAAGTGGTGAATGAGCAAAGCATTAACGCCTTCGCGTTGCCCGGCGGCCCCACTTACGTGCACACCGGATTGATTCGTGCCGCGGACAACGAAGCCCAACTCGCGGGCGTGATGGCGCATGAGATTGCGCACGTCGCGCTTCGTCACGGCACCAATCAGGCTTCGAAGGCGAACTTGATTCAGTTGCCCGCGATGCTCGCCGGCGCCGTGATCGGCAACGGTTCGATGATCGGCCAACTCGCGCAGCTCGGTATTGGCTTGGGTGCGAACTCGGTGCTGTTAAAGTATTCGCGCGATGCGGAAACCCAGGCGGACGTGCTCGGCGCGCGCATGATGGCAAAGGCCGGATACAACCCTATTGAGATGGCGCGATTCTTCGAGAAGCTCGAAGCGCAGGGTGGACGTGGTGGTCCGCAATTCATGGCGTCGCACCCGAATCCCGGGAACCGCATGCGCACCATTCAAGAAGAGATCCAGTACATGCCACGCGGCAATTACAACGATGGCGACAACGCCGCGTTCCAGCAGTTGAAGCAGCGCGTCGGCAGCTTGCCTGCGGCGCCGCAAGGCCAGCGAGCCCGCGCCGGGGCGGTGGCCGATGGCGACCCTCGTCCGTCCGGCCGCATGCGTGAGTATCGCAACAACGCCTTCGCAGTCGCGCATCCCGATAACTGGGAAGCGTTCGGCGACAACCAGAGCGCGATGGTCACCATCGCTCCACGGTCGGGCCTGGTGCAGGACAACCAAGGTAACGTGGCGGTCGGCTACGGAGTGATGATCAGCTTCGCGTCGCCGCATAGCGGCGGACGTAACCTTCGCCAGGACACCCAGGATCTTATCGCGCAGCTCGCGCAATCGAACCCCGGCATGCAGACCGGCGGACGTCAGCAGTACGTTCGCATCGGACGGGACCAGGGCTTGGTGACGACGCTGTACAACCAGTCGCCTATGGGTGGCCGTGAGATCAACATGCTGGTCACCGTGGAGCGACCCGAGGGCTTGTTCTACATGGTCTTCATCGGACCCGAGAGTGACTTCCGGCAGTTGCAGCCGATCTACGAGCAGATGCTGCGCTCTGTGCGATTCAATAGTTAGTGGCATTCAAATATGAAGCAGTCCTTTTCGATTTCGACGGAGTTCTGGTCGACAGCGAGCCGGTGCATCACCGCTGCTGGCAGGAGATCCTGAGCCCCTTCGGAATCGACCTCGATTGGAACAAATACAGCGAGCATTGCATCGGCATAGCAGACCGGGCGATGCTCGCTTTCTTATGTAGTCTGAAGAGCCCGCCGGTCGACATGGATGCCATGGCCGCCGAGTATCCTCGGAAGAAGGACATCTACCGGGAGCGCATGAGCGCCATTGGCGTCGCGCCCGAGGTGCAAGGACTGGTCCGAGAACTCCGCCCGCACTACAAGCTTGCGGTTGTGTCTTCCAGCAACATACGCGAGATTTCAGCCGTCCTGGAAGCGTCCGGAATGGGCGACCTCTTCGACACTATCGTGCATGGTCGTGATGTGGAGCGCCACAAGCCCGCCCCCGACCCGTACCTTCTCGCGCTGGAGCGACTGCAGGTGAAGAGCGCTTTGGCCGTAGAAGACTCAAAGGCCGGCATCGCGTCTGCACGCGCTGCCGGCCTCGACGTGGTCGAAGTTCCTGTCGCCGCCGATCTATGCCGTCTGTTGCGAGCTGCGCTCTAGGTCCTGTCCGGCCACGGCCTTCCAGGGTGCAAAGGGGTTCTCTACTCCTTCCAGCGCCGGCGCGAGTTCCGGGTAGTTGCGCTTGAGAATCGACATGAAGTTGTTCTCCTTCACCCACGCGATGCCTTCCGGCGTGTAAATCTCGGAACGGAAATCGTCCGTGAAGAAGCGGTCGCTCTTTAGCCGTCGCGACGCCATCAGCACGAAGATGCGGAACGCCGTTTCGGTGAAGCCGAAGCCTTTCGGTAGCGGCTCGCAGAACAGGCCGACCATCAGGTCAACCTTCTCCAGGTCGTTGTTGTAGACGCGGCGGATCTCTTCGCGCCATTCAGGAACGTCGGTGAGTTCCTCGAACGACTTCACCGGATCCTTGCGCAATTGCCGACGGAACTCGTTGTAACGAGGCACGCCGCGTTCCCGGTCGCGCAGGATGTCCACGGCGGCAAGGTCGAACCGCTCGATCGTACCGTCCTTGGCCACTCGCTCCAGGTCCTGAAGGTGCTTTGGATAGTTGTGAAGGCGGATAGCGCCCGGATGCGAGACACCGAACGAGTAAAACAAATCGAGGGCAGAATGTTTGTCGAGCACTTTGCATCCGGCGGTCCCCGACACCTCTGGCAGCGTGTACTGACCTGTTGTCTCACCTGTACTGAAAGACCGGATAGTGAAGTCGTCCGGAATCAGAGCGTGCATGCGATACACGCTGACGAACTCCTCGGTCAACGAGTAGGGCGCGCTGTGGTGGTCGGCCTTCGATCCGACAATGCCTCCGAGAAGCTCACTCTCATCGAGGAACTCCAGCACTTCCTGCAACTCCTGCCCCGCGATGCCCGACCAGTTCGTGCGAAGCGCAAGCACGGTCGTACGATGCGGCATGATCGCGGGCGTCCAGTCGATGGTGTGAACCTTGGCCAGGATCGCGGAGTTGATCAGCCTCGCCTTCGCGTACAACTGGTTGTCGTTCCAGTCCGGGTGCTTGGACTTCAACATGTCGCAGATCGTGTTGTGCTCCTTCGCAAACAACGCATGCAGCATGCTCAAGCCGACCCAGCCGTTGTCCGTGAAGCCGGTGATCTCCAGTCCGGTCTCCGGGTCGAGGATCAGGCGACCGCTTTCGCTCAGCTTGATCTTGCCGTCAACGTTGGTGCGGAGCCTTGCGACGGTTGCGGGGTCGCTGCCGTAGATCTGCGATCCGTCCCACCAGTGGCTGTTTTGATTGGCGTAAGCGGGCGGGCGTGTGGAACCAGCAGGGGCCGGGTCCGGCTCGGTCGCTTTCACACTCATTGGATTTACCGGGAAGTTATCGCCCGGTGGCAGCGGTATATCGAGCGTGCGGCCGTCCGCGTTCTTGTGAACGAACCAGTCATGGACCATGAATTGAATCCAGGACGCGGCCAACAGGTTCATAAACGGAACCGGCTGGAATTGTTTCCGCGTGAACAGCGCCTTGCTCACCTCGCGTGGATTCGGGTTCATCAGATTCGCCGTATCCGGGAACGTCGCCTTGAGCGGGAAGTTGCGCCCGAAGCGCCGCCCGGTCGCGCCCATCATGGGGCAGCCCAGGTCGTTGAAGGAGCCGTCGTGGCTACGCGCTTCTCTCACGCCTTCGGGCAGAGGATCGCTTGGGGCGCGCTTGGGCAGCGGCGGCTCCTCGGTGTCGTGAAGGTTCTTCTCGCGAAGCTCATTGCGCATCCGAATCAGATGCGGCACTGCCAGCAGTGAAGGCAGTTGATACCACTCCTTCTTCTTGGTAAAGAACTGGCTCACTTTCTCAAAGATGTTGTCAGGCATGGATCCTCCTCTGAATCTCGTCGAACGGCGCTGGTTGGAAGACGGTCATGATCTCCCGTATCATTTCCTCCCGCGAGCTGAACCGCGCTTCTTCGTAACAACCGAGCGGGTTCTCCACCACATTCACCAGACACTTGTTGCAATAGGTGCAGGGCTTCGGCGCGCGGTCCAGTCCCGCGCCGAACATCTGCACCAAATCGTTGTTAGCCACTAACGGGCGCGCGATGCTGACGGCCTCGCAATCGCCGCGTTGAATGGCGGCGCGAATCACCGACGCGGTCTGAAAGCCGCCGGTGCAGATAACCGGGATGCCCACCGCACGGTTGATTTGCGCGCTATCGGGCAGATTGATGCCCTCGATGACATCGCCGCGCGCCCGGTTCCATTGCTGGACATACAGTGCGGCCGCGATGGGATTCCTCAGCAGCAGGTAGTTGCGAAACGTATCCTTGCCGCTCGACAGCATCGAGTCGTACGTCTTGAGCATGTCTTTGACGGGTAGTTCGCCGGGCGGGTTCTTCGGGTGCGGGAAGGAACTGCCGCTGGATACATGTATGGCATCGACGCCGGCGGACTCCAGCCACTTGCACACCTGGAGCGAATCCGCCAGCGTGTTGCCTTCGTCTTCAAAGATCGATAGCGCGTCGTTGTACTCGGTCGCGCTGAGCTTCACCTGCAGATGGAAGTCGTCGCCCACCTCGGTCCGGATCGCCCGCACGACATCGAGCAGGAACCGGGCGCGATTTTCTAACTTGCCGCCATACTCGTCGCGACGATCATTGATTGCGGAACTGAGGAACTGCGTGAATAGATAGCCATTGGCGGCATGCAGTTCTACCCCATCCAAGCCGGCTTCTCGCGCGCGGCGCGCGCCGGCGGCGAAGGCCGCGATCGTCTCCTGGATCTGCTGCCCACTCATGCGCTCGCATTCAAAGCCGTGCGCCGGATCGGGCTTGTCGGTCGAGCTCAAACCCTTCTCATATTCAATGCCGCCGATGTCGCGCTGGCGGCCGCCGTGGCTCAATTGCAGGATGAAGCGGCAATCGTGCTCGTGGACTTGACGGCCGAGTTCGCGCCAGAACGGGATGCGCTCATCGCGATCGATGGTTGCGTAGTTCGGCAGAATACGGCCGCGAATCGTCACCGGCACGAACGAGGACACGATAGCGCCGACACCGCCGCGCGCGAACTTCAGCTCCCAGTTGATGCGAGCCTGGTTGCCGGAGCCATCGTAGTTGTCGAAGCGGCCTGAGATGTTTGACCGCAGGATCCGGTTCTTGACGATGAGATTCCGGAATCGGAGCGGTTCGAACAGGATGTCTGCCATACCTTACGCTTTCTGGCCTCTGGCCTTCTTCTTCGGGCGGTCCTCGTGGAGGACGAATCGATATCCGGGATCGATCTCCTGATGACGGATCAAGATATCGCGGATGTTGTACGGATGCGTCGGGGCGCCCGTGACGGCGTTGCGCAGCACTTGGAAGACGTGCTGCAAGCCGGCGGCGTCATCGATGTCGATGTCCGCAACCGTCTCCTCGCCCTTGGTGAACAACGTCACCTGCAGATTGCCGTACATGTCGGCAGTTTTGAAGCTGCCGGCAAGTTCGAAGCCTTCGTGATCATGCAACGCGCCGGAGACTTCTCGAAACAACCCTTCCAGCACACTGTTGCGGATGTCTTCGCGCAGCTTGCGATCCACGCGCGCAAAGCAGCGATCTCCGCGGACTTCCCTGAGGTCGTGCACATGATCGAGCACGACGCCGCCGCCCGTGAGCGGAGTGCGGCGACTCTTGGACAAAATGTTCAACAGCCCCGCGCGCCGGATGTCATCCAACGACTGGTAGGCGGTCTCCGCTCCGATCACCCGATGGGCGTAGTCGATGGTGGCGTATTCCGGGAAGTTCACCTTGATCACTTTAGCCGCATCGACGGCAAAGGGTATCGCGCGTTCGGTGACCTTTGATCCGGACACGTTCACGAACAGCGAAACCGGCATGTAGGACGGCGGGTCGATGGAAACCCGATACAACCCGTTGGTCCCAGCGAGCAGGTTCTGGATCAACACAGGCTTATTCGCCATGACGCCGCGAACAATCAGCGGATCATTGAGTGTCTGGTTATCGAGCCTGATGTCAACGGGCTCATTGAGCGGGTCACCGGAGCTATCGTAAAGGTCGAGGCGGAGCTTTCCTGGCCGGTCCATTTAGGTACCAGGAGATTACACACCTATTTCTTAGGAAAAGCAAGTTAGAAATGGAGTCCGCCACCGCAGATCAATACTTCCGCGGTGACGTAATCCGCTAAAGGCGAGCAGAAGAACAACACCGCATTTGCGGCTTCTTCCGGCGTACCCAATCGGCCTAGCGGACAAGACTTCTTGATGGTCTCGAGGACCGCCGGCTGCACGCCGACTGCGATTGAGCGTCCATTGATATCGATGCTAGCGCCTTCACCCGTGATCGGCTGAATGAGCCGCGTCTGAATCAGGCCAAAGCCGACCGCGTTGACGTTGACGTTGTAACGTCCCCATTCTTTCGCCATCGTTTTAGTCAGGCCAATGATTCCCGCTTTACCCGACGAATATCCCGCTTGTCCAGCATTGCCGTCAGTGCCGGCGATGGATGTGATGTTCACCACCTTGCGCATCACGATGCCACCTTCGGCGATCTCGCGTTTAGCGGCGTCGCGAATGTAGACCGACGCGGCTCGCAGGATGCGGAAGGGCGCGTTCAGATGGATGTCGAGCATGGCTTGAAACTGCTCGTCGGTGGTCTTTTGGATGACGCTGTCCCATGTATAACCGGCGTTGTTGACGATGATGTCGACACTTCCGTACGCCGACAGCGTTGCATCTATGAGCCGCTGGGGGAACTCGGGGGCCGTCACATCGCCAGCAACCGCAGTTGCATTGGCGAGCGAGGCGGCGGCTTCTTCGGCGACCGCGGCATCGAGGTCATTGATGATTATATTTGCGCCGGCGGTTGAGAGCCGGGATGCGATCGCGAAACCAATCCCCCGCCCTGCGCCGGTAACCAATGCCGTCTTTCCGCTGAGGTCAATTCCGACCATGAATCTCCTTCACCGCGTCGATGGCCTCACGGCACATGGCTTCGGTGACGTCGTAATGCGTCACCATGCGCATGGTGGTGGGACCAACTCCGTTGGCCAGAACTCCGCGGGCCTTCAGTTGTGCGCTGAAGGTGCGGCTGTCCGAGCCTATGTCAAAGATCACAATATTCGTCTCGACGGGATTGATTGCGAAGCCGAGCGCCGCCAAGCCTTGGGCCAGCAGTTGGGCGTTGGCATGATCTTGCTTCAACACGGCGGGCATCTTCTCCAGCGAGATCAAACCGGCGCCTGCAAGTATGCCCGCCTGTCGCATGCCTCCTCCGAGACGCTTACGATATAAGCGGCCTTTCTCCATCAGCGATTGCGAGCCGACTAACATAGAGCCGGCCGGCGCTCCGAGTCCTTTCGAGAGACAGAACATCACGGTGTCGGCCTTGGATGCAATCTCCGCTACCGAGACATTCAACGCGGTCGCGGCGTTGAAGATACGCGCGCCGTCCATGTGGACAGCGAGTCCACGCTCGTGTGCGCCGTTGCAGATTTCCGTCAATTGGTCGAGCGGGTACACCGTTCCTCCGGCCATGTTGTGGGTGTTCTCCACTTCGATCAAACCTGTGGGCGCCCAATGTGGGCCGAGCGGCCGGATCTCGCGTTCGATGGCCTTCCAAGGTAAGCGGCCATCGTTGGTCGCGATCGGTCGCGCGACGCAGCCGGCGAACCACGCCATCATGGACAGCTCGTAGTTGAGGATGTGGCACCGAGCGTCGCAGATGACTTCCTGTCCGTGCTCGGTGTGCAGCTTGATGGCGATGGTGTTGCCCATGGTGCCGGTTGGCACAAACAGGGCGGCTTGCTTGCCCATGAGTTCCGCGGCGCGGGCTTCGAGCCGGTTGACAGTTGGATCTTCGCCATATACGTCATCGCCGACCTCGGCGTAGGCCATCGCTCGCCGCATTTCGGGCGTGGGCTTGGTGACGGTATCGCTGCGCAGATCGATCATGCTGCCAAGAACTCCTGAAAAACTTCGTTCGACAGCAGAACGCCTCTGCGTGTCAGCCGGACAACGCCGGATTCGGTTTCGAGCAGGCCCGCGTCGAGGAACCGCTCCAATACTGCTCGATGCCGCTGCCATTCGGTGGGCCCGAACTCGAGACCTTTGGTTAGCCGCAATCCCGTGAAGATCCGCTCTTCGTCGACGTTGGCGTCGCTTCGTGAGACCTCTACTTTGCCGCGGATGTAGTCGGCGACGGACTCAGTGTTGCCGACGCGGGTGCGGCCATCGAAACTGTGCGCATCCACGCCGAAACCGACGTACGGCTGCATGGTCCAATACTTCAAGTTGTGCAGCGATTCGCGGCCGGGCGTGGCGAAGTTCGAGATCTCGTATCGCGGTATGCCCAACACCGCGAGCCGGTCCACCGCTGTCTCGTACAACTCGGCGGCTAGTTCATCCGACGGCACGGCATTCGCTCCGTACCGCGCACCGTTGTTCAATACTTCCAGTCCGAGACGGCTGTCTTCGTCAATCTCGAACATATATACAGAGACATGCGGCGGATCGAGACGCTCGATCCATTCGAGCGACTCCGCCCATGTCGACGCCGTTTGGTGCGGGAGGCCGGCGATCAGATCGATGTTCAGATCCTCGATGCCGGCCGCTCGTAATGTGGCGCAGTCCTCCACGACGGTCTGCGCTGAGTGCCGCCGACCCGTTTTCGCCAGTTCCATCGAGTGGAAGGACTGGACGCCAAGGCTCACGCGTGTGATGCCGGCTCGTTTCCACGCTTCGGCCTTGTCGCGGGTGATGGTTCCGGGCGCGGCTTCCAGCGTTGCTTCGCTCCAGGCAGTGCCCGGAATCGCTCGAAGGACGCGCGCCAGTTCAGGCAGATCCATGTTGCTCGGCGTGCCGCCGCCAAGATACACAGTGTCCGGGGTCCACTCCCATGGGTGGGACCCGATCTCGGCTAGCAACGCATCGTAGTAGGCGCGCTCCGTGTCCCGTGAATGCACGCCGGAGGCGAAGTTACAGAACGAGCACTTTTGCGCGCAGAACGGGAACGAGATGTAGACGCCGGGCATTTGTTACAACTTCACTTCATCGCCCAATTGCTGCGAGACGGCATCCTCCATCAACTGCGTCAGCGAGCGGCCGGAATCGGCGAGCACAAACTCCCCGCGCGCCGCGTCCCAATCGAGTTTGAAGCTTTTCATGTGCGCCGACACCCAGATTTGTTTGACCGGCGCGTTTGGGCTCACCACGAACTTCGCGGGTGGGTCTTCGAACTCCACGGTCAGGGCGCCGCCGTAGTCGGTGTCGAAACCGTGCTCATCCGACGCTTTGACCAGCGCGTTATATAGCGTACGAAGTGCTTCATCGGACTTGAGTTGGAACGCCTGATCGTCAAGCATGGAGGAATTCTTTCTTCAAGTTAGCATCCTAGAAAGGCCTTCCCGCATCTGCTACCCTTGAGAAACCGGATGGAACCAGCCTGCCTACGCCACACGGAATTACCCCACACATCCAGGCTGTTCAGCGATTTCCTTTACCATTATCATCGAGTTGAGCGTTTCTATACTGCTCCTCCTTCGACCGGCTATCCCGAGGAACGACGTCCGGCGATGGTGGCCGCGCTGCGAGCTCAGAACGGCGACCATCCTTCTCTTGAAATCCTTTCGCGGCCGGGCGCGGTCACTGTGGTCACGGGCCAGCAGGTCGGGCTGTTTTCGGGACCCGCGTACACCCTTTATAAGGCCTTAACTGCGGCCAGGCTCGCCGAGCAGTTGTCGCAGCGCGGCACGCCGGCTGTGCCTGTGTTTTGGCTCGCGACCGAGGATCACGACTTTGCCGAAGTGAACCATGCCTGGAGTTTCGACAGGGCTACGCGGCCGGTGCGCTTGCAGGTGAACGGGCAGAATGGCGGCGGGCGCCCGGTTGGCAGCATCGCGGTTGACGAATGGCCGGTTGCGCAGTTTCGCGCTTCGGTGTCCGACCTTCCGTTCGGCGATGAAGTGGCTACGCTCATTGAAGAGACGTATGTACCCGGCGCCACGATGGGCGAAGCGTTTCACCGCCTATTGAGTAAGCTTCTGAAGCCTTATGGCTTCCTGTTTCTGGACCCGCTGCATCCGACGACGCGCCAGCTTGCCGCGCCGATGTTGAAGCGCGCGGTGTCGGTTGGCCCGGATCTGAACAAGCTTCTGCTGCAGCGGAATCGTGAGCTTGAAGCAGCGGGTTACCACGCGCAGGTCCATGTTGAGCCTGGCACGTCGTTGTTCTTTCTACTGGAAGGCGGCAAGCGCGTTCCGGCGCGTGAGCTGAAGTATTCGCCCGAGCAGCTAGCCGAGCGCGCCGAGCAGTTATCGCCCAACGCCCTGCTTCGCCCGGTTGTGCAGGATTACATGCTGCCGACGGCGGCTTATATTGGCGGCCCTGCCGAGCTTGCTTACTTTGCCCAATCGCAGGTTCTGTATGAACGGCTGTTGGGCCACATGCCGCGATTGGTTTCGCGAAGCGGATTCACGTTGTTCGACGCGCGCTCGGCGAAGTTGATGGAGCGATACGGTTTGCGTCCCAAGGATTTCTTTCACGGGCAAGAGCCGTTGCAAGAGCAGATTGCTTCCCGCTTGGTACCCGAGGGACTGGAGCGACAGTTCGAGGACGTCACGTCGGCAACTGAGCAAAATCTGGACAAGCTGCAGCGCGCGATTTCCGCGTACGATCCCACACTGGGCGACGCGGTGCAGAAGAGCCGCTCTAAGATGCTGCATCAGTTAACAAAGATGCGGGCGAAGGTGGCTAGGGAGACGTTGCGGCGGAATGAGCGCTCGCGGGATGAAGCGCACTATCTCTATCACACCGTTTATCCCGAGAAGCATTTGCAGGAGCGGTTTTACAGCATCCTTCCGTTTCTTGCTCGTCACGGGGTGGAGTTGATCGATCAGTTGTATGACTCGGTCAAGCTCGACTGCCCGGACCACATCCTGCTCCAGGTTTAGTTAGATTTCCTCCAGCGCGGCTTGCAGCCGTTCGGCGAAGTTTTCCCCCGTCTCTGTCCACAGGCGGCGATTCTCTGCGTTCACGGCGGCGTCGGCTTCGTGCACGAAGTGCAGCAAGCTGCGGATATTCGATTGGGCCATGAAGAGCGAATTGGGCAAGTCGGGATCGGGGATGAAGTGCGAATCCGGCCCGAAGTTGACGCGAAGATGCTCGAACGGCTCGGAGTCTTCGAACCCGGTGGCGAAGCATGTGAATAGGACACGGGTCGGCGTTAGCTTCCATTCCTTGTTAGCGTACTGCCAGATATCCCACTTTCCTTCGAGCTGCGCGGCGCAGTCTGAACCCGTGAACTCGCGCGCGGATTCCAGGACGGCGTCGATGTTTAGCGGGTCAGTGAAGCTGGTTTCGAACAACGCCGGCTCAGAGAACGAGACCGCGTGAACCTGGAAGGGATTGCCTCCTTGCCCGAGCTTGGAGAACGGGAATACGCGCAGCAGCCGTTCCCAATGGCGCAGCATGTTCATGTTTGAAAAGCCGCGGAGGGTGTAAGAGAGGTATAGAAGGTCGGCCATCGTTGCCATCGTAGCGCCTTCCTGCTATGCGGCTGAGGCAAGCGGCGGGGTTTCGGGAATGGTTTGCGAAGCGAAGCCACCGGCGGGTTCCGGGTTTTCTTTTGTTGGAGGCGGCGTGGCGGCTTCGCGTTCTTCAACGCTTGCGGCGTAGGCGAGTTCGAGCGAGTTTTCGGCGTGCTCCTTCTTGGCTTTGAGGAGTTCCCGCATGGCGGTGTCGTATTCCTTTTGGACGCTGTTTTGGTAGCGGAGGAAGAGGCGCATGCGTACCATCTCGGCTGGATCGGAGAAGAGGTTGGCTAGCGCGGTGTCGGGGTCACTGTCGGGATTGTCGGCGATGTGGGCGTCAATGCGGCCGGTGAAGAAGGCGGTCTCGCCGCGGGTGAAGCGCTTGAGGCGCCACGCGGCTGCTATAACTCGGTCGGCTAGTAGTTTTTCTACGGCGGTGTATGCGCGCAGGTCTTTGCGCAGTGCGGCCGCGAAGGTGTCGTAGTCGGCCTGGCTTTCGCCGGGAATGACGGTTTGCTTGCTGGTGAGGCCGTGGGCCACGCCATTGAAGCGGGTCTTGGATGTGTCGTTGGGTCCGGTGGAATGGGTCGCGTTGGCGCGGTTGGCGAGGGCTTTGGCGGCGGATGACATGTGTTTTCGGGCTCCTTGAATGTGAAAAGGGAGCCCCGTTCACAGGGGGCTCCCTTTGTTTTAGTTTCGCATGCGGTGTCAAGGGTGCGCTGGGTTCAGTTGTTGGGTTGATGGAGAAAAGTGGTGTGTGAATGGTTTTTTGGGGGGTCCGCGGTATCACTCGCGCCAAGTGTCGCGGTAAGTCACACGGCATCTGCTATGGTGTTGACTACGGACGTTCGCCGTTCGTTCTAGACAGAACCTGCGAAACTCGCTCTAGATCGGCCTGCAATGAGCGATAAGAAAGGTATGCGGCGACACGGAATCGGTGACATGTCGATGGACCTGTTCGGACCGCCTGGCATAGAGTCCGAGGCTGTATCTGAAGGCGCGACGCGCAAGGCCAGGGGCGGCTATTATACCCCTGAATCGTTGGCGGCGATGCTGACATCGTGGGTGGTTCGCGACACCAGTGATCGATTACTGGATCCGGCTTGTGGGGACGGCCGGTTTATTGCTGCTCACGTCAACAGCGTCGGAATTGAACAGGACCCGGTTGCCGCTCGCGAGGCGATGCTTCGAGCACCATGGTCGTTGGTC
>DASQDN010000435.1:0-1776 GCA_035634155.1 Bryobacteraceae bacterium
AGTCCTCTGAAGCAGGCGTGGACCTACGACCCGCCCACGGACCCGTTTGCGGCATTTTTACGTGCGGCAAAGCAGGACGTGCGCACAGCGACGATCAACTCCCGCGAATACGCGTCTGCCGGTGGCGGCGGCGCACGCGGCCGGCGCGGCGGCGGATCAGGACTCTACTGGTATCCCCTCGACTAACGAAATCCCATGGCTTCGACAACTTACGACGTTCTCATCATCGGCTCCGGCGCGTCCGGAGGTATGGCCGCCTACACGCTGTCTAAGCTTGGCGTAAAATGCCTTCTTCTCGACGCAGGCCCGCAAGTCGACTTCCAGCGCAATCGCGGCTTGAAGAACACCTACGAATTGCCTTATCGAGGCTTTGGCGAGCCAGGCCGCCTCGGCCACGTCTTCCAGGCGAATGAGTTCAATGCGAACCAGTGGGTGGACGAGAAAGAAGTTCCGTACACGCACGATCCCAAGGAGCCGTACAACTGGGTTCGCGTACGAATGGTCGGCGGGAAATCGCTCTTCTGGGCGCGGATGTCCTTCCGCTTAAGCGATTACGAATTCAAAGCCAAGGACCACGATGGCTTCGGCGACAACTGGCCCATCAGCCACGCCGACCTGGATCCGTTTTATTCGCGCGTTGAGCCGATCTTCCGCGTCGCGGGGCGTAAGGAAGGATTGGCGCAACTACCCGATGGTGACTTCATCGAAGACAAATCGCCCGATCCGCAGGCTGCCATTCGTTTGGGAGAAGCCGGCAAGCCGCTGGGCATGACGGTTACTAAGATTCGCCGTTCGCTCGGCGATGGATCACTGGCCAGCTCCTATAATCTGTTGCTGCCCGCCGCCGTGGAGACGGGAAATGTCACCATTGTCCCGAACGCCGTCGTCCGCGAAGTCAGCGTCGACAAGAAGACCGGCCTCGCAAATGGAGCTTATTTCCACGATCGCAAGTCGGGTCGGGAGCATCACGCCAAAGCGCGTGCGGTGGTGCTCGGCGCGTCATGTTTGGAGAGCACCCGAATCCTGCTGAACTCGAAGATTGCGAACTCCAGCGGCACACTCGGCCATTACCTCCATGACCAGTTCTACATGAGCAACAGCGTGGTGGCCATCGTCCCAGAAGCCAAGGGCGGCACATCGCGCGGCATTGTTGGTGGAGGCGGCTACATCCCGCGTTTCCGAAACATCAAGACGAAGGAAAAGAACTTCATCCGGGGCTACTCTTTCGACTTCTCCACCGGGGGGACGCCGGATGCCCGCTACTTCCCATCCTGGGGCGAGCAGCTCCAGAAAGACATGGACGCTGTGCGCGGAGCGGGTTTCGCTGCGACGCTCATGGGTGAAGTGCTGCCGCGCTTTGAAAATCACGTGCGCCTCGACCCGAAAGTCGTGGATAAGTGGGGCATCCCCGTGTTGAACTTCCAGTGCAAGTACACGGACAACGAGTTCAATATGGCGAAGGATGCCGTCGAAACGCTCGGTGAAGTCTGCCGCAAAGCCGGATTCGAGTTGCTGCATCGCACCGATCGCATGTTCCCGCCCGGCTACAGCATTCACGAATTAGGCACCTGCCGTATGGGTGACAACCCCAAGACCAGTGTGCTGAATAAGTGGAATCAATCCCACGACATTAAGAATCTCTTCGTCGTGGATGGCAGCAGCTTCGTCACCGGCGGTTCTCAAAACCCAACCATGACGATCCTTGCTTTATCCATGCGCGCGTCCGAGTATCTTGCCGATCAGATGAAGAAGCGCGAGATCTAAAGCCGCACCATG
>DASQDN010000436.1:0-7057 GCA_035634155.1 Bryobacteraceae bacterium
CCGAGCAGGTTTTGGCCGCGCAACAGCATCTGCAGACGCGACTTGGGCATCAGCTTGCGGAAGGTACGCAGGCGCTCCCAAGGGTCTTCATTGAGAAATCGGATGCACGAGTCGAACGTGGCGCCGCCCCAACATTCGACCGACCAGTAGCCGGCATTATCGATGTCCTCGCAGGCGGGGATCATGTCCTCCATAGCCATGCGGGTGGCCATCAGGCTTTGGTGCGCGTCGCGCAGGATTAATTCGGTCACATCGACTGTTTTACGCATAGGATTCCGGGGTTGAAGGAAAACGTCGGGCGCAGCGGCGTGCGCCGGAGGGGGAGGCGGGAGGAAGCGGTTGCCCGCCTGATTCCAGTTTAATGCATTACGCCTCCGCCATGTTGGATTTTCCTTCAAGCCCACGGTTTGTTCGCCGATAAGCGCTCCAGGACCATCCATGCGACTCGCTCTCTTCGCGCTGATTGCCATGTTTGCCAGCGCCGCTCCTGTCCCGGTGCTTACGACCGCGAAGCAGATTCGCAGCTTGAGCGCGGCCGAAGCGGCCCAAGCTCGTCCGGTCAGCGTGACGGGCGTTGTCACCTACGCCAACCAGAGCCAGGGCATCATGTGGATGCAGGATGACACCGCCGGGATATTCGTAGGCTTGTTGCCGAAGCAGCCCGGACAGTTTCCCAAGGCCGGCGACCTGATCCGCGCTACGGGCATTACCAGCAAGGGCGAGTTCGCGCCTTGTGTGCGCGAGGGTTTGGTTACGGTGCTCGGTCGAGGCAAGCCGTTTGAACCGGTGCGAGCCCCGTACGCCGAGATGATGTCCGGTCGATATCACGCGCGCGCGGTAGAGATCGAGGGGCGCGTCCGCTCCGGCGCAATCCTGGGCAATCGCCTGATGCTTGCGATTCAGTTGAAGGACGGCCGCATCAACGCGAACTTCGGAGAGCATCCGAATGACTGGCAGCGGAGGTTGGTACATGCCCGAGTCGTGGTTCGCGGCGCGCTGACAACGAACTTCAACAGCCGTCGACAGATGATCGGCGTGGGATTGTTTGCTCCGCCCGACGGCATTCGCGTCGTGGAACCGCCTGAGGCGGATCCTTTTCAGGTCCCCATCAAACCTTTGGAGCGGTTGGGCGAGTTCAGCCCCACCGGCGCACCCGATCAGCGACTGCGTGTGCGGGGAACTGTTGTGGCGGTGGACGCCGGCCGCGCCGTATACCTTTCCGACAAGGCATCGCGCGCGGTGGTTCGAACCACCAAGACGGCAGGCTTGAGGCCCGGAGATCTGGCTGAAGGCGTCGGCTACTACACGCTATTCGAGAATCGGCCCACGCTGGAAGACGCGGTGATTCGCCCACTCGGCAAGGGCGAGGAACTGCGACCGCAAGCGGTCACTGGTTGGCAGGTGCTGCCGAAGGACTCGGGCAGCGGACATGGCTTGGGCACTACTTACGATCTGACGCTGGTCTCGATCGATGGAACCCTAGTGCGATCGATGAGCGAGGGCGCCGAGCAGAGCCTTGTGCTGCAGGACGAGCGCGGCATTTTCGTGGCCAAGCTGGCATCGGGTAAGGGCGACGCGCTGCCGGTGCTGCGGCCCGGCTCGTTGTTGCGGCTGCGCGGCCTGTGCCTGGTGGCGTATCACAAGCGATACGAAGTGCCCGAGGCTTTCAGCCTGCTGCTTCGGGACGCCTCCGATGTTGTCGTGCTGCGGAAGGCGTCATGGTGGACGGCTCGCCATTCGATGGTGGCGATTGCCGGCAGCGTGCTGGTGATTCTGGCGGTGCTGGCGTGGGTGTGGCTGCTGCGGAAGCGTGTGGCTCGCCAGACGGATGTCATTCGCGCTCGACTGCACGCCGAGGCGAAGCTGGAAGGCCGTTACCGGCGGCTGTTCGAGCGCAATCTGGCCGCCTTTCTGCGCACCACTATCGATGGCCGCATTCTCGACTGGAATCCGGCGGCGGCACGACTGCTCGGATCGGAGTCTTTGAGCGGGCGGCGCTTGCGTGACTTCTGCGACGCGCCGGACGCGATCACCGGAAGCAGCGTGTCCGGCCAGGACGTCGCGCTGCGCGATGCGTCGGGCAACACGCGCTGGGCATTGAGCAGCTCGATTATCACGGAAGGAGACAATGGCGGCGACCCAGTGGTGGAGTGCACGTTCATCGACATCACTCAGCGACAGCTTGCCGAGAGCGCGCTGCGACGCAGTGAGGAGAAGTACCGGACGCTGTTTGACTCGATCTCCGAGCACGTGTTCATCACGGATCCGGCGACAGGTCGTATTGTGGACTGCAACGCGGCGGTGCTGCGGATCTACGGCTACTCGCTCGAGGAACTGCGCGAGCTGACGTTGGACGACCTGGCGGCATCCGAGTTCGTGTACCGCACGAAGGCCGGCAAGCTGTTGGATGTCGAGATCGAGACCGAACAGATCGAATACGGCGGGCGACCGGCGACGATGAGCATCGTTCACGACGTGAGCCGGCAGCGGCAGTTCGAATCCGAGCTGATGCAGGCGCGGGATGCCGCGCAGGCCGCAAACCGCGCCAAGAGCGAGTTCCTGGCCAACATGAGCCACGAGATCCGAACTCCGCTGAACGGCGTACTCGGCATGGCAGAGGTGGCCCTGGACGGCAATCTTCCGGCCGAGGAACGCGAGTACCTGAAGCTGCTGAAGATGTCGGCCGATTCGCTGCTGACTGTGATTAACGACATCCTGGACTTCTCCAAGATCGAGGCCGGCAAGCTGGAACTGGAGCAGATCCCGTTCAAGGTTCGAGACGTGTTCGGCGACACGCTGAAGACGATGGCGGCGCGGGCGGAACAGAAACAACTGGAGCTGATCCTCGATATCGCCGAGGACGTTCCCGAGTATGTCATCGCTGATCCCACACGGCTGCGCCAGGTGGTTCTGAACCTGATCAGCAATGCGCTGAAGTTCACCGCTTCAGGCGAAGTTGCGTTGCGCATCACCTATGATGGCGATCTGCGATTCGCGGTCACCGACACGGGTATCGGCATTGCGGCGGACAAGATCGACTCCGTGTTCGATGCGTTCTCCCAAGCCGACGGATCGATGACACGGCGCTACGGTGGAACGGGCCTGGGGCTGACGATCTGCTCGCGGCTGGTTACGCTGATGGGCGGGCGTATCTGGGCCGAGAGCGAGTTGAACGCGGGGAGTCAGTTCTGCTTCACGATTCCAGCTTCTGTCGCAGAGCCCGCGGGGGAGATCGAACAGGAGGCAGGGTCGCTCGCCGGAGTTCGGGTACTGCTGGCGGACGATCACGACGAGACGAGGCAGATCCTTCGACGCACGTTGCGCCACTGGGGCATGGAGGTGACGGCTGTTCGGAGTGCGATCGCCGGGTACGAGCAGATGCTCCACCAATCGTTCGATGTGGTGGTGAGCGACGGCTGCGAGTTGCTCGAGTTGATCCGCGGCGATGAACGGATGCCGGCGGTTCCCGCGATCGTGCTTGCGGCGGCGATTCGGCCGGGCCAAGCGACGCGATGGCGCGAGTTGAACGTCTCGGCGTTTCTGCCGAAACCAGTAGTACGCGATGCAATGCGGCAGGCCGTGAACACAGCGCTCGGCCGGCGCTCCGCGCTTGAGTCCGAGGTAACGAGCCGGGCGGGAATGTCCCCCCCTTTGAACGTCCTGCTGGTCGAAGACAATGCCGTGAACCAGACGGTGGCGACGCGCCTGCTGGAGAAGAAGGGGCATCGAGTGGAAGTGGCGGGCGATGGAGTGGAAGCGTTGGAAGCCATTCAGCGGCAGACCTTCGACCTGATCCTGATGGACGTGCAGATGCCGCGCATGGACGGCCTGGACGCGACACGGCGTATCCGCGAAATGGAGGCTTTGACGGGGCGGCATGTGCCGATTCTCGCTATGACGGCGCATGCCATGAAGGGAGACGGAACTCGTTGCCTGGATGCCGGGATGGACTCCTATTTGTGCAAGCCGATCAGCGCGGCCAAGTTGTACGGCGCGATGGAAGAACTGACGACCCAGTCTGAGATACATTTCCGCGCGGACGCATCTAACGGTTGATGAAAGCATTCCTGTCCTTTCTGTTGTGTGTTGCCGCGGCATCGGCGGCCGATGTGGCAAACATGTCGGGCGCTTGGAAGCTCAACGTGGAGAGGTCCAAGTTCGAGAAGAACGCGGCTCCAACGCATGTGCTGCTCACGATTGAGCACAAGGAGCCGTCGCTGAAGTATTCGGGCAGCGTCACGGGATCGCAGGAAGGCCATCCGGACACGTTTCAATTTGCCGGAGCGATCGATGAGAAGATCTACCCGGTGAAAGAGAGCACCGACACCGGCCGAACGATCAAGTTCAAGCGCAAGTCAGACAACGAGGTTGAGTCGTGGTCGTCCGACCGGAACGGCATGGAAGAGTACGCTGTGACCCGGATTTCCGGGGACGGCAAGACCATGGTGCGCTCGATGACCGTCTAGCACACAGTCGGGACCAAGCGCACCTGGACCGAGGTTTACGAAAAGCAGAGCTAGCGCCGAGGATTAGCGAGAGATTTTGACAGCGCCTTCGAGCAGCCCGTTAAGGCCATCGACGACGGTGATCTTCTCGACCTTATCGGCGACTCGCTCCAAGGTCTCCAGCTCCTTCAGCCGCACCAACAGAGGGTTGTCTTCCATCAGCTTGGCGGTGTTGAGCAGAGACCGCGTGGCCGCCGTTTCTTCACGACGGCGGATCAGGTTCGCCTGCGCCTGCTTCTCGGCGGTGACGACCTGGTTCAGGATGTCGCGAATGTCACCAGGAAGGATGATGTCCTTGATGGAGATCTCGCCAACCCGAACACCGTAGCCTTCCATCTCCCGGCGCACCTCCGCGGCGACGGCTTCATCGATGCTGACCTTATCGGCCAACACCTCTTCAAGCGTGCGCCTGCCGAGGGTTTGGCGGACGGCGATCTGGAGGGTGCGGTACAGGTGCTCGCACACATCCTTCACGACCGAGCGCGCAGCAAGTGGATCGACGATCTGGTAATTGGCCGTGATGTTCACGCGCAAGGTGACCTTGTCGCGCGTCAGGATTTCCTGTCCGCCGATCTCGATTGTCTGTAGACGCAGGTCGAGGATGTCGACGCGAGGAGTTCCCGCGGCATTCCAGAAGGCGTACGATCCGGGCGCCAGTTCCCGGATGAAGCGGCCGTCGATGTAGAGCAGTCCACGCTTACCTTCATCGACAAGCGCGAAGGCAGCGTGGGACTCACGGGCGCCGAGACGCGCCAGAGCGGGTACCAGCAGCGCGGGCGCTTGCGGACTCGCCTGGACGTCGATCACGTCGTAGGTAACCTCGACGGGACCGCGCCAGAAGAGCGCACGCGAGCCGGGGCCGACCACGCGCGACACCTTGTCGTCGAAGTACACGATGGCGACCTGCGTGTCCGTGGTTTCGACAACCGTGAAGCAACGGGAAACGAGTTCCCATCGATTCTTCACGAGGAAGTCGGTCCATTGGCTGTGGACCATGACCTGCCGGATGTCGTGGCGCTCGAGCTCAACGCCGAGTCCGACAATCCAGTAATCGCCCGGGGCGAGGATATCCTCAAACCGGCGCTTCCGGATTAAGAATACGCGCTCATTATCGCCGACAACGATGTGGCGAAGCATTAAAAATCACCGTCCTTTAGTGTCTGCTTTTGCCAAAAACGCCGGTGTCTTCCCGCATTTGCCCACGGGCTTGTTCCAGGAGCGACGCTCATACGGACGAGCCGCAGTTTCAGAACAAGCGCAAGGCGGGCCGAGGCGGTACCGCGAAGAAACCCGGCGTTTTCGGTTGTTGTTGCTTAGAGAGAGATAGCGGGATTCGAACCCGCAACGCACAGATTACAAGTCTGTTGCTCTACCTTTGAGCTATATCGGGGGTGGTGTTGAAGGCCCAATGAATCGCCGGCACGCCGTACTTCATTGAAGCGGCGCCAGTGAGGTTTTTGGATCCTCGTCTATTGGCAATCATCGGTGTGTTCCTCCAGCTTGATTAGGATAGCCGCACGGGGCCGTGGTGGTCAACTCTTTTTTGCGATTAATTGCTGGATTGTTTGTGATTGCGGTTGATTGTGTGGCGTATTTAACTCTTTCTGTGATTGCAGGCTCGGGCGGCAAAACGAAGCCAATTCGAGCCGGCGGCGCGGTGGTTAAACGTTCTTCGCGGAGACGCTCCTTCTGCACTTTGCGAAGCGTTTCAATGGCTTGGAAGTAGGCTCTCTCGATTTTCGTGGTGTGGCGCTCGATGTTTTGCAGGGTATCTTCTTTCACGGCGATGACGACGGCCAAGGCTTCGTCGTCGTTGTCGGGGTTCGGCGCTTCGGATTTCGCGTTGTTGCGATGCTTGAGGCCTCGGATCTCAAGGTCGAGAGCGGCGGTTTCGGCGCGGCGGGCTCGGAGGAGGCGCCAGTAACTGTTGGCGACTACTTCGACGAGGGAGGCCTCGACGGCGTTGGCGGGCTTGTAGGTGGCGAAGAAGGAGTCGCGGAGTTCGGCGTACGAGCTTGGGTCCTCGTGCGGGAGGACGGCTGTCGATGCGGTCATGCCGTGTTTCAAGGCATTGAATCTGACGACTGCTTTTCCGAGGTCCGTGACAGGGCCGGTAGATTTTTGGGCGTTGCGCCGATTTGCTTCGATCAGTTTCTGCGTGGCCATGATCAGTGGGCCTCCCTGGAATGAAATGCGAAAAGGCCGGTCGCGGCATCGTGTGCGCGGTCCGGCCTCTTCTGTTTTGGAGTGTAGCGGACGGCTCCAAATTCCCGATCTGTTCGGAGGGGGCACGAGGGTGACGTTTGCCATTTGATTGTTGAGGTTAGGGTTTATTTTTGCGTGGTGTCAACGGGTGTTTCGAGCGCCACGCCCAGAGCTGGCGCCATGCCTGAACTAATTGTTGGATGGCTACGGGTCTCGGGAGGCGGCCCCCCTTCGGTTCGCAATCGCGATAGGCTTGGCGGTAGGCTTCCTCTACGCCAGCTTCGCTGAGTTTAGCTAGGTTGTTTCGGAGTTGGTTGAGTTCTTCCGAAGTTAGAGGCCGGTCTTCC
>DASQDN010000437.1:0-2356 GCA_035634155.1 Bryobacteraceae bacterium
CACCCCGAGCACACCGATGTAGGCATAAATGTAGCCGACTTCCTTCGGACCGAACGCCTTTCCCTCCCACGTAAACCGGCGCTCCGCGAACAACGGAAACCCCGACATAAAGAGCGAGAAGCAGATCATGTACGCGAAGAACTGCCACAGTAGCGGCGCGAGGCCGGGCCGGCGGAAGTACTCGGCGTAGCTGCCCCAACCGAGAATGCTGAGGCGGCGCTCGACGGCGGCATCGCCCGCCGGCTTCTGTTTGGGCAGCATGACGATGGTGGTGAGGATGCTAAGGGCCGACAGCCCCATTGCCGCGTAGATCGGGTATTGATAGCCGAACTGAGCGAGGTATCCCGAGACTGCGGGTCCGATCAGGAATCCGACTCCGAAGGCGATGCCGATCACGGCGAAGGATTTGGTACGCTCTTCGGGCTTCGTCACGTCCGCGATGTAGGCCTGCGCGAGGGATATGTTGCCGGCCGTAAGTCCGTCGATGATGCGCGATAGGAAGACCAGCCAAAGCGAGTCAGCGACCGCAAGAAGAGCAAGTCCGAAGAATGTCCCGATCTGGCTGAACACCAGGAGCGGTTTGCGGCCGGTGTGGTCAGACAGGCGTCCGAGGAGGGGTCCACCGAAAAGCTGGCAGACCGCGTACACGGAGACGAGAAGACCCGCTCCCAGAGGGCCCGCGCCGAGGTGCTCGGCGTAAAACGGGAGCAGCGGGAACATGATGGTCATCCCAAGGATGTCGACCACTACGATGAGGAAGATGGGGAGGAGCGCGGAAGGCACTAGCTTTCATGATACGGGTGGTCTGTACTATGGTTGCGATGGAAGCTCGCCGATACGCTACGCAGGATCGTGACGCATGCCTGCTGTTATTTGACTCGAATACGCCGGAGTACTTCCTCCCGCAGGAGCGCGTGCAATTTGAAGCTTGGCTCGACAGCAATCCCGAGCACTACTTCGTGCTCGAACACGACGGGTTGATTGTGGCTTGTGGCGGGTTTGCGCTGCCTCCCTCGGGATCGACAATGGCGTCGTTGACGTGGGGGATGGTGGGTCGGCAATGGCGCCGGCAGGGGCTCGGGCGGTTTCTGTTGATGTTCAGGATGCGCGAGATGAGCAAGAGCGGCGCCGAGATTCAGATGGTGAATCTGGAGACGACGCCACAGGCGGCGCCCTTCTTCGCCTCTCAGGGCTTTCAAACCGCGCGTGTAATCAAGGATGGCTACGCCCCGGGGCTCGACAAACTTCAAATGGTTCGCAAGATGGCGGTCTGCCCTTAAATTGCCTGCAGCCATGCGACCAGCGCATCGGCGCCGGCTCGCTGAGCTGCGCCGAGCGGCGTCAGGTGATCGTAGCCGATCCACTTGGGGTTAGCGCCGCGGGCGAGAAGGTACTCGGCCGCGCGTTGCTGACCTCCGTGACAGGCGCACCAGAAAGCCTTCGTGATCTCGCTGTCGGGCGGCGGAGCGGCATCGAGAGCGAAGAACGATTCCACCCGATCCATCAATCCCAGCGCTGCGGATTGGCAAAGATTGGTGGAGGCCCCGCGTTCCACAAGTCGACGGGCAGCGTCCCATGTTGCAAAAGCGACGGCATCCGCAATCGCAGTTCCCCCGCCGATGACGGCGCCGGGCGCTTCGATGTCGGCTCCGTGATCTAGAAGGACATCGAGCACAGCCACGTCATTCGAACTCGCCGCCCAATGCAGAGGAGTTTCCGAATGCGGTCCGACGAACGGCGCGTTAGGCTCCGCTCCCCGCGACAGCAGAAGCGTGACGGTTGCGGGGCAGCTCGGGAAATGGCCCGGCCAGTCGGTCGCGACGTGGAGAAGCGTGCGCTGGCCGTCCACCCGCGCGTTAACCAACTCGGGATACTGCTGCAGGATCGCGCGCAGCTCTTGGAGGTCGCCCGCCTGAATTGCCTGTATTGCTGCTGTCGCTGCTGCGCTGATGGGTTCGGCCACGTCATTTATCTTCCTCCACGAGGCACACAAGAAAAGGCGAGCCGAAGCTCGCCATTATAGGAAGGGGGAAGATCTGGTGATATCTGTATGAGAGCGCTTTGGGAGCGCCGCAAGGGGGATCAACGGGACGGCGTATCCTCCGTTTAACTCACGCCTTGTCGTTCAGATCCCCGCAGCGCTACGACTTTGGAATCGCCGGGATCTATCGTCAACCGTACGATTCCGAAGTGAACTGCTCTTAGAAGGCCCTTAGTTTTTAGTTGTTCTCAGCCTTCCCGAAGAATAGGGCGTAAGCAAAATCCGATTTCGCTCACGGGAGAAGAACTTTTTGGTTTCAGGGGCGGCGACCCTCTAGCGGTTAAGATTCGGCGTGCTATCCTTCCCCTTGGAGCG
>DASQDN010000438.1:0-7332 GCA_035634155.1 Bryobacteraceae bacterium
GATTTCTATTACAGGCAGCTGACGTCGTACCCCGACGGGCAACCGCTATATGTATCGACGGACACCGATAGCGGCGAGCAGACTCCGGAGTTCGGTAAGGCCGCGCGCGTTTATAACGTGATCGATTCGCGTCAGTCTTATCTGCAGGATGTAGTTGTGGCGGGATTGAAGGCGCTCGGGTTTGGCGAGCAGGCTACGAACTCGATTCATTTCTCCTATGAGATGGTTGCGTTGACCCCGGCCACCTGCGTTGAACTTGGCATCGAGTTGTCAGACGAGGACAAGCAGCGCGCTTATGTCGAGGTGTCCGGCCGCAAGGGATTGGGTGTCAAAGCCGACGATCTGATCGATACGTTGATCGCGAAGGCGGCTCAGGAAGTGGACTCCCGACATCCGGACGCTCCCGCTGAGGAACGCCGGGGCGTCGCGACGAAGATTGCCACCGGCGCGCTGCGGTATTTCATGTTGAAGTTCACGCGCAACTCGGTGATCGCGTTTGACTTCGGCGAGGCCTTGAGCTTTGAAGGCGAGACCGGCCCTTACGTGCAATATGCGGCAGTACGGTCCCGCAACATTCTGCGGAAGCTCGAAGAGCGCGGCGAAAGGCTCCCGGACTTCGAATCCGACTTGACCGAGGAAGCTCTGCGGCGTCAACTGGCTTCCGAGGACTTCTGGCAGTTGCTGCTTGCCGCGTCGCGGGCGGGTGTCGCAGTGGAGCGGGCGGTTGCGTCAGGCGAGCCGGCACATGTCGCTCGCTATGCGTTCCAGTTGGCGCAGGCGTTCAACACCTTTTATCACGATTACAAGGTTCTCGATGAGCCGGATGCGGAAAAGCGCACCTTCCTGCTTTGGATGACGTCGTATCTGCATGGGCAACTCGATCGCACACTGCGCGTGTTGGGCATCGACGTGCCGTTGTACATGTAGCGTCACCTTTTCTCACCGCTAGTTTACTCAGTTCCTGTTCACTGTTTAGCCCCAGTTCCGAAACAGGGCGGATGCTTTGGCATCAAACCGTGTGGAGGCAGACAATGAAGCAACACTTCGCAGCTTTCATTTTGGGGTTAGGCCTGGTGGGATGCACCACGTCCGACCGTGCCGAAGTTCGTCAGGAATCGCGGGAAGCCACTGCTGAAACCAGGGCTCGGACTGCTGAGGCCAAGCGTGATATTGCCGCCGAACGACGAGAGTATCAGGACAAGTGGCAGACTCGGTTGGACAAGATCGACCGCGAGATGGAAGAAGAGCGGTTGAAGGCAAAGGGCCGGAAGCTGGACGCCAAGCGACGCGCCGAATATAACGAGCGGATGGCCGAGCTTGAGAACGCTAAGAAGGAAACCCGGGAGAAGTGGGACCAGGTGAAGAGCTCCACCGACGACAACTGGGAAAAAGTGAAGAGCGCCTTCGACGAAGCGGGAGACAAGCTGGAAAACGGCTGGAACCGGTTTGTCGCAGACATGCGGAGTTAACGCGCAGTTTACAGTGTTTTACAATCCTGCCGTTACCTTCCTGAATTAACCTTCGCCTTTTAGAACAGCACGGCCTCGTAGACGTGCGAAACGCTTACGAGGCCGTATCCAAAATATATATGCGAAACATTTTAATAGTGTGGTGCCTTGCCTGCGTGAGCTTTGCCCAAACGCGGATTATGGGCGAGGTGTCGGGCAAAACTGCGGACGGAATTACTGTGCAAACTGACGCCGGACAGTCGGTCAACGTTCCTGTCACTCGCGAGACAAGGGTGTTGCGCGTGCCGCCGGGCGAGACTAGCTTGTCGAAGGCCGCAACGATCGCCGTCGGCGAGGTCCAGCCCGGTGACCGTGTTCTGGTCAGGACTAATCAAATCATCGTAATGAGCAGGTCAGAACTGGATCAGAAGCGGGCCTCCGAGCGGGCAGCATGGCAGGCGCGAGGTATTTCGGGCAAGGTCACGGAGGTGGCTGGAGACTCGCTGACCATGGCGACTTCTTCGGGTCAGACGCTAAAAGTGACGACCTCGCCTAAGACCGTTTTCCGCCGTTATGCGCCGGACTCCGTTAAGTTCAGCGATGCAAAAGCAAGTGTGTTCGTGGAAATCCGTACTGGAGACCAGGTTCGCGTTTTGGGAGAAAGATCGGGGGACGCGGTAAGTGCGGACACAATTGTTTCGGGAACATTCCGGAATTTTGCGGGAACGGTCGTTTCGGTGAATACAGCCGCGGGCGAAATCACGCTCACTGATTTGGAAACCAAGAAGCCGGTGACGGTAAGGGTCGGCGCAGATGCGACGACTCGGCGTTTGCCGCCGCAGATGGCTGAGATGCTGGCGCAACGACGTGGCGGATCGGATAACGGAACTTCGCCCCATGCTTCGCGTACAACCGCTCCCGGGGACGCGCCGGTCGGTGAGCGCGGGCGATCGGCGGAGGCACAGGCCGCTGGACGAGGTGCAGGAGGAGGCGCCAGGGATCTGGGACAAATGCTTGAGCGCATGCCGCCGCTGACGTTAACTGAGCTGAAACCCGGCGACGCGTTGATCGTCGCAAGCACCACGGGAAAAGACGAATCGCGCGCAACCGCCATCAGCGTTTTGGCTGGGGTGGAGCCGCTGCTCACCGGCCCACCATCGGACCGGCGGCTGAGCGGTCCCTGGAGCCTCGACATCAACATGGCTCAATAGCCACTGGACAGCTTTATGAACAACCGATTTATATATAACCTGCTAACGGTCGTGACTCTTCTGCTCACACCGCTTTCCTTTGGGCAGCAGACGGGTTCGGTTCAGGGGACGGTCACTGACGAGACAGGCGCAGTGATTCCCGCCACAACGGTGGAGATCATCAGTCCTGATGGACAAACGCTCACTACGCAGACGAATGAGAACGGCGGATACGCTTTTGCAGGCGTAAAGCCTGGCAAGTACACCGTTCGTGTGGCGGTGCCCGGCTTCGCTCAGACCGAGCAACCCGTGGAGGTGGCGCAGGGCGCCACAGTGACCGCGGACGCCGCGCTCCGGGTCGCGCTGGAAGTGCAGAAGATCGAAGTAGAGGGGGAAGCCACCACGCAGGTGAGCACCGATCCGACTGCGAACGCCGGTGCGATAGTGCTTCGTGGCGACGATCTGCAGACGTTGTCTGACGATCCCGACGAACTGGCCGCGGATCTCCAGGCGCTAGCTGGACCCGCCGCCGGACCCAACGGCGGACAGATTTTCATCGACGGCTTTTCCGGAGCGCAGTTACCGCGCAAGGAATCAATTCGCGAAATCCGCATCAACTCGAATCCTTTCTCAGCCGAGTTTGACCAGCTTGGATTCGGCCGCATCGAGATATTCACTAAACCAGGATCGGACCGCTTCCATGGTCAGGCGATGTTCGGTATCAGCGACGGTATCTTCAATTCGCGCAATCCTTTTGCGAAGAACAAACCGGACTTCCGGTCGACGATGTATGGTTTTGACTTCGGGGGCCCGCTGAACAAGCGCACGTCCTTCTTCATCGATGCGGACCGGCGTGTGATCGACGACAACGCTATTATCTTCGCGACGGTGCTCGACCCGAGCTTTAACATCACGTCGCAGCAGCAGGCGGTGGTGACGCCGACCGAGCGCACGAACATTGCGCCTCGCATCGATTACGCGATCAATGCGAACAACACGCTCGTGGCCAGGTACAACTACAATCAGCGATCGGCGATCAACAACGGTGTCGGTGAGTTTACGCTGCTGAGCCGCGGTGTCAATTCCGACACCACGGACCATACGTTCCAGATCACGGAAACAGCGATTCTGGGCGCCAAAGCAATCAACGAAACGCGGCTCCAGTTTATTAAGCGCGACTCGTCTCGGTTTGGAGAGAATACCGAGCCCGCAATCAATGTGCTCGGCGCGTTCTCCGGCGGCGGCGCTCAGATCGGCGAGACGTGGTCGAACGAGAACCGGCTGGAGTTCCACAATGTGACGTCGATTGCGCAGGGTACACATGCGGTCAAGTTCGGAACGCGCATCCGGCGATCGACCTTTGAGGAGTCTACCCCACGAAACTTTGGAGGAACGTTCACCTTTGGCGGTGATCCTTCAACGGGAATCTCCTCGATTGAGCGTTACCGCCTGACGGTGCTCGGATCGTCGCAGGGTCTGTCGATGGAGCAGATTCGAGCCATGGGCGGCGGTCCGACGCAGTTCACGATTTCAGGAGGGAATCCGCTGGCTGGAGTGAAGCAGTGGGATGGCGCGCTGTTCGTGCAGGACGACTGGCGGCTGAGACCGAACCTGACGCTGAGTCTCGGGCTGCGCTACGAGGTGCAGACGAACATCAACGATTGGTCGAACTTCGCGCCGCGCGTCGGTATCGCTTGGGCTCCGGGCAGCCGCGGCGGAAGGGCTGGGAAGACGGTGATTCGCGGCGGCTTCGGCATGTTCTATGATCGCGTCGACTCCGGCTTGACGCTCGACATCACACGATTCAACGGCGTGAATCAGCAGCAGTTGATCATTGAGAATCCGGGCTTCTTCGATGTGATTCCGCCGTTCTCACAATTGACTGGGCAAGTCGCGGCACAGACTCGGTATCTCTTCGATCCCAACCTGAGAGCTCCTTACATGATGCAGAGCGCGATCAGCGTAGAGCGGCAATTGCCGTGGAACTCCACTTTGTCCGCGACTTTCACCAACACTCGTGCGCTGCACCTCTTGCGTACCGTAAATGCAGGAGCGTTCCAGCAGGCGCAAGGCAATCTTTACGAATACGAATCGACGGGAAGAATGACGCAGAACCAGTTGATGTTTAACTTCAATACTCGGTTCACTCGCGGGCTGACGCTGTTCTCTTATTACGCTCTCGGAAAGTCCCTGAGTGACACCGATGGTGTCGGAACGTTCCCGGCGGATCCATTCAACTTTCAATCCGAGTGGGGGCGCGCGTCGAACGACATCCGGCATCGCTTCGTGATGGGCGGCAACATCACGGCTCCTTGGGGATTCCGATTCAATCCATTCGTTATCGCGAGTTCGGGACGACCGTTCAATATCACCGTCGGTCGCGACCTGAACGGAGACACAGTGTTTACGGACAGGCCGTCGTTCGCCGAGCCCGGGCAGCCCGGCGCGATCAATACGGCGTGGGGCTGGTTCAATCCGCGTCCTGCATCAGGTGAGGCGATCATTCCACGAAACTATGCGGAAGGGCCGGGATCGTTCACGGTCAACCTGCGTGCGAGCCGGTCTTTTGGTTTCGGCGGACCTCGCGGCGAAAATCGTCCCGCTGGCATTATGGGTGGCGGCGGCGGTGGTGGAATGCGCGGCGGTGGTGGTGGCGGACCCCGCGGAGGCGGCGGTCCTCGCGGGGGCGGAGGATTCGGCGGCGGCGGCATGCGCGGCGGCGGTGGGATGGATGGCGGCGGCAGTGAGAACCGGTACAACCTGACTGTCTCTGTCCAGGCTCGCAATTTGCTCAACAACGTGAATCTCGCCTTGCCGGTCGGCAACTTGTCCTCCGCGTTGTTCGGGCAGTCAACGCAGACCGCGGGTGGATTCGGGCCCGGGGGCTCGGATGCAAACAATCGCCGGATTGAGTTCCAATTGCGGTTCACGTTTTAAGCTGAGTGCGGAAAATGGTTAAACGCGCGCGACTCTTCCTTTGAGTCGTGCGCGTTGCGCCTTTTGCGAAGGCGCTGTGATGCGGCCGCAGCATTCCCGGCTTACGCATTGAACCTGGAGCGAAGAGTTAACGTACACTCCTAGGAATGTCCGGCGCGCCAATTCCCCCTCAGATCGCGGCCATTGAGCGGCCTCGCGAAAGTCTATTCACCTATTACGTTATTAAGGCAATCGCAGCTAACGTGGCGCTTCCCTTCGTGTTCCCGTATCTATACTTCCGGTATCACACGATGCGGTACCGATTCGACGTCGACGGAATCCACATGAAGTGGGGCATAATCTTTCAGCGTGAAGTTCTGCTGAATTATTCACGTATACAGGATATTCATCTGCGATCCAATGTGGTGGAGCGGTGGCTCGGGCTGGCGCGCATCGAGATTCAGACGGCGTCGGGATCGGAAGACGCCAATATGACGCTGGAAGGCATGGAAGATCCCGAGGGAGTGCGCGATTTCCTGTACTCGCGCATGCGTGGCACTCGGGAAGAGAAGCGGGACGCGGAGGACGATCCGCTAGCCGCCGTGCTGCATGAGATCGCAGGCGAATTACGCGAAATTCGAACGCTGGTGGAGAAGTCACGCGCATGACAATCGCCCAATCTGCCAAAGACGTAGTCCTGCGCTTGGCACGCGTTCCCGCCGAGCCGCACCTTCCCGAGGGAGCCCGCGACTCCATTCGCGTATTCAACGCGGGGCGGAACTACTTCGTTTGGCGACTCATCGTGTGGGGAATCGTCAACGCCGTCGTCGCTCTTGTCCTTTTAGTGTTGTTCGGATTCAGCATCGGGATAACCAAACTGCCGCCCCTTGTGCGCACGATCTGGTGGACATTGGAAGGGGTTGCAGTCGTCGCGCTCGTCGCTTCCATTCCGATTACGTACTTCCTGCAGCGGCTGAATTTCGAGATGCGGTGGTACATCGTCACCGATCGAAGCTTGCGTATCCGCAGCGGTGTTGTCTGGCTTCAAGAGATGACGATGACGTTCGCAAACATCCAAAGCATTCGGGTAAATGCGAATCCGATAGAGCGATTCCTGGGCTTGGCGAACGTCGAGGTGCAGTCGGCCGGTGGAGGCAGTTCGAAGCACGAACACTCGACGTCGGCTTCAGGGCACGTGGCGAAATTTGCCGGCGTCGACAACGCTGCGGTGATACGGGATCTACTGGTCGATCGGTTGCGCGTGTACCGCGACTCCGGACTGGGCGAAAAGCCAGTGGAAGCCCGAGAGCCGATTGCATTGTCTGCGGCGCGTGAGGTGCTCCACCAGACCAGAGAACTGCGGAACTCGCTTTCCATGCGCCGACACTAACGGCGCGGTGTGTAATCGAGCCACACGTACTCTAGAGCCTGCGGAAGAGTGTTGTTGATGACCTTCCTTTGCGTGTGGCCGGCGCCTTTGGAATAGACGAACTGATAAGCGTAGCGTTTCTCCTTGAGGACCTTTGCGAACCGGGCGTTGGCAATGACCCAGTTGCGGCGGCCTTCCGCGCCCGTTTTGGATCCGTTGTCGCTTTCCGACACTTGGATCCATATCCTAAACGGCTTCTTTTCGCTTGAAGGGAAGAGGTTCTCGATGTATTCGTACGCGCCAAGCGGAGCTTCGGGACTGTTGCGAAGATTGACGAACGTTCCGGAATAACTGAGGACGCGATGATACAGATCAGGACGGAACCATGCCATCGTCAGCGCGGCCGCTG
>DASQDN010000439.1:0-8826 GCA_035634155.1 Bryobacteraceae bacterium
GAACGCGTCTCTATCCGCACAGTTCCCTGGCTGGTATCGCCCTTGTACCGCACCCGGCCCCAATAGGAGAACGACTGCGCATCCATGGCTTCGCTTTCAAAGGTCCCAGTCTTCTGCGATTCCGGGCCGACCTGATACACCTTCCCGACATTCCCCGTGACGGCGAACAGCCGTCCACGCGGACCCGCCGCAAACCCCGTCACGTGCGTGGGGGCTGCATTCACCAGAAGCGTGCTGACCAGGTCTGAATCGATTCGGTATACGTTGCCTTTGTTGCCTGTACCCAGCACCGGACGTCCTTGCGCGTCAAAACCGATTGCATACACGATGTCCTGGGCGTGCGACCAGACGCGCTGGGGAGAGTTGTCGGGCGCGATTCGGTAAACCTCGGAGCCGCCGCTGATCGACGTCGATGAAGTCGGTGGCGGGGCGGGAGAAAGTGAGACGGAGGCGCCGGTCGAGGAAGCGGGGGCGGCGCTCCCCATCTGTCCGGCGGGACGAATGGGCGGAGTCGGAATCGATATCTGCGACGGCCCTGTGGATAGCGAAGTGCCACTCGATTTATTGCCGATCGCCGCGGCATAGATGACACCCGCGGCGTTCACCGCGACGCTGGTCACTTCCCGGCGGGCGGCCTGATAAACGACGAAGCCTTCTCCCGCAGGGGAAATCCGCAGGATTAATCCGCCGGGTTCGGTACCCACAACTACGTTGTCTTTCGCATCCACGGCGAGAGAGCGGGCGTGGGTCTCTTCCGTCCGAAAGAACACGTCGCCCCTGCCATCGGCTCCCACGCGGTGCACCTCGCCGCCGTCGCCGGTGCCGAGGAATAGTTCGCCTCGGCTGTTGAACGCCATGGACCAGATGTACTTCGCCTTGGGGTCATAGAAGATGTCGAACTTACCTGAGGCGGCATCGACGCGATATACCTTTCCGTCCGGCACGGTGGCCGCGTACACGCGATCGAGTTTGTCCACTGCGATTGCCTGGATCTGAAGCCCGGGCAGTTCCGCGAGCGTTCGCGATTTTCCGGCAGCGTCGATCGCAATCAACTTCGAGTTGGCGCTGGAAGGGCTCCCCCCGCCGGCGTAGAGATTCCCTTTGGAATCGGCGGCCAAGGCCCACAGATACGAGACCGACGGGTCGGCGAGTTCGCGGAAGACCGGCGCGAGCGTCAATCGTCCGTCGCTGCTCAGCGAGACATTTTCAAGGGCGCCCTTCTCAAAATCAACTTGTCCGGAATGCTTCCAACTCTTGGTCTCAACCGCGCCCGCAAAGGCGGCACAAAGAAAAAACGCACACGACGCCAGACCGGGCGCCGTGTGCGGACGGAAGGTTCGAATCATGGAATCTCGTGTTCTTGTTGTTATTTGACTGTGATCTTCAGCGACTGGCTGCCGTTTACCACCAGGTCGAACGGAACCGATGCTTGCTCATAAGTACTGTCGCCGGAGCTGACCAGCGGACGGCTCGCCGCTCGGCTGGCTTGCATTACGCCGAGTACGGAGGCGGGCAAACTTGGCAGCGTCTTGTCATCTTCATAGTAGGTGGGGCGAGCCTGCACCAGCGAAACATATAGCCGGTTGTTCGCACGCTCCTGGTTTATCAGCGAAACTGTCTGCGGCAGATCCATGTAGCGATTCGCCGTCGCCGCCACACTCTGCATCCGGTTCAAGGTTTCAGCGTCGCTCAACAGAATGCGATGGTCGCCCTTGGGCATGCCGGCGGGAATCTTCACCATCACCTCACGCTCGATGCGTTCTCCGCGGAAAGGCCGCAGGAAGACTTTGACGGGAACTTCTGATCCGGCATTCACTTCCGGCGTCGCCAGCCACGCTTGCTCGAGGGTAGCCACTCGGCGCTCCGGCAGAAGATCCACGGTTGCGTTCACGCTTTTCAGGCGCGGCATCTTCACGGCGTTTCCGAAGAGGCGGTTGAACTTATCGCCCCAATACCCCGCCAGCAGCATGGGAGGCGGGATGGGCACTTCGGTGGGCGCGAGCATGGTGCTGAGCGAAATGTTCGGCTGACCGTCGAGCTCGATCTCGCCGGTTAATCGATACGTCGCTTCTTCGGCAAAGTCGTTCATACCCGAGATGGAGTTGAACAGGGTCACCATCATCAGGTATGGGGTCCACTTCTGGTGGACGAAGACGTTGAACTTCAGGTCCTTTTCCTTGAGGGGTGTGGAGCCACCGTTCGAGTGGCTGCGGACCTTCACGGTGACGGGAATCATCTCCGCGGTATCGCCCAACTCACCCATGATGCCGCTGTGGCGGTCCTGGTGGAGCGAGCCGACGATCTCGGTTGCATTGCCGAACTTGTTCGGCTGGAACTGCGACGACAGCACCATCAGAATCTCGCCCTTGCTCATGGGAATGCTCACAGGGCCAAGATTGAAGAGGGGGTGCCCGAACCCGAGCACGCGCTTGCCGTCGTTATACGTGGTGGTGCCGAGGCCTGTCACGCTCATGTCACCGGAGACGAGCACACCTGCGATGGCATCGCCCGGCTGCAGCGCGTTCTGCCAATCCTTGGCGGGTTTAGCGTCGCGCAATGTTGCGGCCGCTCCGCCTTGCACGGCGGTGATACCCATCTGGCTGAACAGGGGTCCGAACTCTTTCAGGACATTGTCATGGAATCCCGAGAACACGAGGGGCGTTTCGATCGGTGTCATTAGCGGGACCTTGTTCGCGAACGCCCCCGAAGCTCCCGCGGATACGACTTGGGCGAGCAGTTCACCGGGAACCTCGATGCCTGCGCGGTTCTGTACCACTTTGTCGGGTGACTTCGCCTCGGCAGGTCTGCTCTGGTCGTAATCATTGATCTCGAGCATCAACTCGATCGGCGTGATGCCGCAGATGGCATCCGGCGAAAATACGCTGATGCGCAAAGCTACGGCGCCGATCAGCTTGCCATCCACGTATACGGGGCTGCCGCTCATACCTCCCGCGACGCCGGTTCGCAACGCTTTACCGCCCATTTTGCCGAGGATGATGTCCTGCTTGGGTCCCCACGCATTCTTCCAAAGGCCGACGATTTCGACAGGAACCGCTTCCGGTTCCGAGCCTTCGAACACGGTCCACGCTGTCGCCTTCATACCTGGCTTCAGTTCGGAAGACTTCAGAATCTCAACCTTGCCCGCTTTAGGCCGCGGCATCTCTGCAGCGGACGCTAACGAGGTCAACACGGCAATGGAAACCACCAACCGGAACTTCATGGGTCGAACACACCTATCCTGGAGCCTCGGGAACTGCCCTTGAGGCGCCCTTATATTATGACTTGTTCATTGGACGTCCTGAATGACCCTTTGGGTCCAGGATTGAACAAGTTTGGGGTAAACGTCGCGGTCTCATGTGGGGACCCCGAGGGGCGCGTAAGCAAATCGCCTTAGGCTGGCGAACTAGGACGATTTCCCCTAAATTTTCTTCCGAGCCGTGCCGATAAACTCAGCAGGGGTACTGGGATTGCCCGCGCCTTAGCGAGCGGCGCAATTGCCTGAGCAAGGCGATTTGCCTCCCCACCGTGGAAGTGAGAAACCCGTGAGCGATCCAAGACAACAAGGCAGAGTCCGGCTCACGGCCGCCGAGCCGGGCGCAGCCGAGCGGCCGGTCCAAAAGCCGGTCGCAGCCAAAATGTTTGTGCGGCCTGCGGCAGGACTGCGGCCACAGCTTGCAACCGAATCATTTCTAGATTTCACGCCGAACCTTGCTCTCGAAGGCCTGGAAGCTGTTCTAAACACGACGGGCTTTGAGGATGTCGAGGATGCTCCTGTTCGTCCGCTGATCAACGCTGCGGCGCCTGTCGAAGTTGTGCCGCCTGTCACGTTTGCGGCGCCGCCCGTGGCCAAGCCGGCTATCGAACTTAAGCCGCCTTCCACGCCGATTGCTGTTTACGAACCCATCGAATTCCTCGACTACGAAGATGACGAGGAAGCGGACGTTGCTGAGGCGTATTCGGAACCCGAGCTTGAGCCAGAGCCCGAACCGGAACCTCCGGCATTAAGCGAGCCGTTCGCCATCGCGTGGCCGAACGCCGTGGCTCCGGGTGTAGCGAAGATGCAGCAGGGCTATGCCAGCATCGCTCTCGCGGACACGCCGATCGAACTCCCGGATCTTGCGTTGAAAACCGTGCGGCCTAGGATCCTGCGCGGAACGAACCCATTTGCGCCGAAGCCGGCTCCGGCGCCGGCGTCCGCTCCTGTTCCGGAAACCCCGGTGATTCAGGCGCGTCCGACGCCGCCTCCAGCGCCGGCGAAGGCCACTCCCACTGTCACGGCCAAACCGGCGCAGCCCGCAGTGCGTCCGGCCGCCGCTGTTCCGCCGGCCCCTGTTCCACCGGCGGTGGTTCACCGTCCGGCAGCGGCAGCCGCAGCAGTGAGCCCGGCGCTTGCGAAGACCGAGCCTGCGAAAACGAGCGCGCCGCCTGAGCGGGATCGACGCCCGGCAGCGGCGGCTAAAGCGCCTGCGGCGCCTGCGCCGCAGCAAGCGCCGACGCCGAATCGTCCCCCGTTGCGAGATCGCGGCAATGCCGTTCCTGTAGAAGAAGTTCTTGAGCAACCGACCCCAGCGCCCAAGCCGAAGATGGTTCCGATCCGGAAACCCGAGCCGGTGGCTGCGGCGGCTAGCGCGCCCGAGCGGGCCGACAACTTGCCGATGCTCGGAATGCCTGAGGAACAGAAGTCGCCTATCACCAAGATCGGAATGGTGGCGGTGGTGGTGGCGGTTCTTGCCGGTGGAGCGTACGTGACGTTCTCGGGCGGCAAGTCTTCCGCACGCGCCTCTGGTCCGGAGGAGACGATCTCGGACAATACCAATCCCGGCATGGTGATTGGCGGTGGCGGCTGGACCACGACCTGGGGAGCTGATTCTCCCGTCAACAAGGGGAAGCAGATTTCCATCTACCGTCCTTCCATGACAATGCCGGACTACCGGCTGGAGTTCCGCGGGCAAATCGAAAAGAAGGCATTAGGGTGGATCTTCCGGGCCCAAGACCCGAAGAACTACTACGTCATGAAGCTGCAGACCCTGAAGCCCGGCGCAAGCCCGGTGGTCGCGCTGGTCAAATATGCCGTCATCGACGGGAAAGAGACTACGCACACCCAGACGATGCTCCCCTTCCCGGTAAGTCTCGACACCGTATACCAGGTCCGAGTCGACGTGAAGGGTGACAAGTTCACTACGTACGTGCAGGGCAAGCTTCTGGATTACTGGACCGATGACCGCATCAAGCTGGGCGGCGCCGGCTTCTATACGGAGACCGGTGAGCGGTCGCAGATCAAGTCCTCGCAAGTTTCCTATCTGAAGTAACTCGGCTCGCGATTCGAAGCGAGCGGGCAGGAGAACGGTGTTTATGGCAGAGAACGACGATCAATGGTTATGGTTTGACGAAGACGAAAGCGAGTTGACTCCGCTACGCGTCGAGACGGGCGCCACCGACGGCAAGTCCGCGGCAACTTCGGCCGAAGTCGTCAAAGCCATCCAGCTTCACCTCGCCGGTAAGACTGAGGAGGCCCTGAAGGAACTCAAGCGGGGCATCGACATCGGGAAATCGCTCTCTGAGATTTATCCGGCCCTGGGGCAGATCTACTTCGAGTTGAAGAAGTACGACGACGCTGCCGCGATGTACGGAAATCTCGTGATGCTCGACCGCAAGCACAAGACTGGTTTCTACAACCAGGGTGTTTGCCTGGAGCGCGCCGGCGCGTATAAGGAAGCCGCGGAGTCGTTTCGGAATGCCGTGGAGGTCGACCCGGATCGGAAGGAAGCGCGCCTCGGCCTTGGGATCAGTCTGTTGAGGGCGGGCGAGCCGGAGAAGGCGCTGGATCACTTTAACGCATACCTCCGGGTGGACGCCGACCAGGAAACGGCACTATTCGGAAGAGGCGTGGCGCTGCACATGCTGGGCCGCGTGAACGACGCGATGGAGGCATATCGCAAGATTGCGACCAAGAAGCCGAACTCGGCCGCGGTATTGGCAAACCTGATCTCGGTCAGCCTTACACGTAACGACAACGGCTCGGCCAAGGAATACGCCGACAAGCTGATCCGCATCCAGCCGCAGTCACGAGCGGCGATCCAAGGGCTGGCAGCGCTCGCTTTGGCGGCGGGCAAGTTCGATCAGGCGGCGCAGCGTTGCGCCGAACTCGTGAAGATCACGCCCGATTCGTTCGAAGCGCAGTTCAACCTCGCGATCTCGTATCACAAGCTGGGGAAGCTTGACCAAGCGATTCGAGCCTACAACGATGCGCTGCGCATCCGACCTAACTCGGAGAAAGTTTTGGTCAATCTCGGCGTCGCGCAGCAGGAGAAAGGCGACCTAAAGCAGGCTCGGAAGGCGTACGAAACGGCTCTTCAGGCGCAGCCAGATCTGCCGACGGCGTTGTGGAATATGGCGATCATCGCGGGCGAGCAGGGTGACGCCGAAGAAGCGGCGATTCTGTATGCAGAAGCCGTCGCCAAGAAGCCGGATTGGGAGGAAGCATGGTTCCGCCTCGGCTACTGGCAGTTGCAGCAGGAAGATTACAAGAGCAGCATTGAGGCTTTTGCTAATTGCGTGAAGCGCCGGCCCGACTGGGCCGATGCGCAACTCAACCTCGCAATCGCGTACTGGCGTACGGGCGAAAAGGCCCCGGCTCGGACGGCGCTAGAAAAGGCTCATTCGGCACAGCCGAAGTCGGCCGACATTCTCCGTGCGTTGACCGCGCTGACGATCGAGATGAATGATCTGGACAAGGCCGTCGCGTACCAGTCCAAGCTCAATCAGTTAGGCGACCGATCCGCGGAGATTGCATACAACTTAGGCATCGCGCTGCATTCGGCCAAACGCCTGGACGACGCGGCGAAGGCCTACACGCAAGCATTGGCGGCGAACCCGGAGTTCGCCGAGGCGAACCTGAACCTCGGACATGTGCTCAAGTCATTGGGCAAAGAGGACGAGGCGCGTGCCTGCTGGAACAAGGCACTCGCGATGAAGCCGAATCTGGTCCAGTAGCAGGACACGGATTTGCCGAAGTTTGTTCGCACTGCCATTCTCCGCTTGCTGGTCTGGGTTCTTGTCAGCGGCGCGGGGCTAGCCTTTTACGCCTACTGGACTCGCGACACAACCCAGATCACTAGCCGGGTGGTGTCCGACGTCGCAGGCGAGCCTCCCGAGCACGTCTGGGCGACGGGAATGCGCACGTTCGTGGGCTACACGGCGCGATCTGGGCGGCTGACGATTTGGAATATCACCGCCTCCGAAGAGAAGCTTCTAAGTGCGGTGCGCACCATCGAAACCCCGAACGCCGAACCGGGCTCAATTGCGCTTTCCCGCGACGGCGCGCGCGCCTTCTGGCTTGCGGGAGGTCAATTAGTCACGCACGATCTGGATTATCGGTCAACTCGGTCGACGGACGTAGGCGCTGTTGAGCGGAACTCGATCCTGCAGGTGAGCGATAGCCACGTGGTGCTTGTGGCGCCATCTGGCGAGACTCGCGTGTTCCGGTCGGGCTCGCTGGCGCAAACCGCGGCCGGTGAGATCCCGGTGCGGAACGCCGATCTGACCGAGGCTAACGGCCCGTTCATCGCTATTGCCGAGCGTGCTACGGGTTCGACTGTCGTGGTGGATACGCGCGTGTCGTCAAAGGTCGGTGTGACGGAGTCGCGCAATTTGTCCACTCGCATCGCGGCGCTAGCGATCACGGGTGCGGGAACTCTCGCGGTTGCAACCGAGAGCGGCTCTATCTTCGCGAAAGAGCGGCTTGGCACGCCCGGGTTCGTGCGCTGGCTTCGGTATTTTGACGATCAAAGCTTCATGGTCACTGGCGAGTTCCGGGGCGTCCATCTGATTCCAAGGAACGCTCCAACGCAGCAGGTTTCGGCAGCAGAACCTGGCGCTCGCGCGTTTGCGACGACTTCCAAGTACTTCCTGCTCATGTATCCGGGGCGAATGCAGTTGCATTCCTTGGGTTACCTTGCAATTGTTCGCCCCAAGGTAAAGAGCATGTTCCGCGTGTGGCTCGGGGTAACCCTGGTTTTTCTCATCTTCACGTTGTTCCGGTCCTTCGGGCACCTGTTTCGGATGCTGCGCACTCTGCTGGCGCACGGTTGGGGCGGTCCCCGGAGCGTACGCACCAAGACAGAGAAGTTGAAGAATGTACCGGAGATTGGGGAGCCGGAAACCGACCTACTCGCGGCAGCAGCGGATCGCGCGTGTGTTGTGTTTGCGGGTGAGGAGCTCAGCCGCGCAAGCAGCATGCCGACGTGGCGCACATTTGTGCTCGGGTTCATCGACCTGCTGCATGATTCACTGCTGCTTGAACCTGAACACTCGAACGCCTCGCGTGCCGCTCACCGGGCAGGGCAGGTGGATCATGTCGCGAAACAACTAGAACCACTCGCTTTGGCCAATCGTGAGTTGGTAAATGAGTTCGCGCGCGGCATGTACTGCAAACCGGCAGCCCTGACGCGGCTTCACGAAGCGATCGCGTCGGTCGGCGCCTGCGCGTTTATTACGCCCAACCTGGACCCGCTGTTGGAGCGATGCTTCGGGCTTAGCACGGCGGAAAGCTTTGCGCCTGCACACTCGGGCGATGCGTTGGGAGCCTTGTTACGGCGGCAATTCGTCGGGATGAAGCTACGCGGGATGTTCGAACGCCCGGAGACGCTTCATGTGTGGCCCTCCGAAGCTCAGGCCGCCAATGCTAAGATTGCGGAGTTTCGCCGATTCCTCGCCGCGATCCTGACCAATAAGACCACCGTGTTCGTAGCTGCGAGTGCGGAAGAAATCGAGGCATGGCTCGCTCCCGCCGAGTTGACTGGGAGGCCGGGCCGGAAGCACTATGCG
>DASQDN010000440.1:0-26569 GCA_035634155.1 Bryobacteraceae bacterium
GGGCTCTACCAGGTCAACATCACACTGCCTGCCGGAGTAGCGGCGGGCTCGCCCGTGGTGGTTTCCATAGGCGGCGCGACAAGTAAAGCGGTCGCTCTGCCGTAGATTGTTACCATCGACGGTATCGACGCGATCCACATCCTGATCCCGGCCGTTTCGCTTGCGATCTGGGTGTACCTGCTCTTCTTGCGCGGAATGTTCTGGCGTGTGGGGCCGCTGTTGAAGCGGCCCGCAACGGCGCCGCAGCGGGCACGCGTAGTCGCCGTAATCCCCGCGCGCGACGAAGAAGAAGTCATCGGCGCCGCAATCGAGTCCCTGAGCAGACAGCAGTTTCCGGGCGAGTTGCAGATCATCGTCGTCGATGACAACAGCTCGGATGGCACCGCCGATATAGCTCGGCTGAAAGGCGCAACCGTGATTGCCGCCGGTCCTCTGCCGTCCGGGTGGACCGGAAAGCTATGGGCTGTATCGCGAGGCGTCATTGAAGCCCAACGCTTCAACCCCGACTACCTTCTGTTGACCGACGCTGACATCGAACACGGGCGGACCAGCGTAGCCGATCTGCTTGCGCGCAACCTGCCGATGGCGTCCGTAATGGTTCGGCTGCGCTGCGAGTCGCTTGCTGAAAGGCTGCTCGTTCCGGCCTTTGTGTTCTTCTTCTTTAAGCTGTACCCGCCTGCTTGGATCGCGAACCCGAAAGCTCGGACAGCAGGCGCCGCCGGCGGATGCATTCTGATTCGCGCCGACATGCTCGAACGTGTCGGCGGCATAGATGCGATTCGCAGTGAGTTGATCGACGACTGTGCGCTAGCTCGCGCCGTGAAGAAGCACGGGCCCGTTTGGTTGGGCATGAGCAGTGACACGCGAAGCCTGCGCGCATACGGCTCGTTTGCATCGATCTGGAACATGGTCGCCCGTACGGCCTTCACGCAATTGCAGCACTCGAAGATACTGCTGGCGGGAACGATGCTCGGGATGTTCTTCACATATCTGGCGCCGCCGATGTTTGCGCTTGCCGGCTCATGGTTAGCCGCAGCGGCGTGGGCAGTTCTCTGCGCGGCCTATGTGCCGATGCTTCGCTTCTACCGTCAGCCTATGCTTGTTGCGCCGCTGCTACCCGCGATCGCATTGTTCTACCTGGGCGCCACGGTGTACTCGGCTGCCCAGTATTGGCTCGGCAGCGGAGGCCAATGGAAAGGCCGCGTGCAGGATCAGCGTCAATAAATCTCCATCACATCCAAGGGGGCCGGCTTGCGCGATGTCCATCCGGTGGCGGTATATGCGTTGTGTTCAGTGTAGAACCACCGGTGGAACGTTGGCAGGTCGCGCACACGTTCGATCACACGAGTAAGTGCCCGCAGCGACGCGGCTTCTCGTTGGCGGCGCCGTTCCACCAGTTCCGGAAGCAATCCGTCATCCGCGGTAGCTTCGAATCGCATGGCGTAGCGTTCGGGCGTGAGACCGAACACCCATTCAAAGATGGCGCGTGACCGAGGCATGTGGAACTCGGACGTAATTACGACCAGATCTCGCCATCCTGCCGGATCGACATGCAGGAGCTTGGCGAAGTAAGCGTTGCCAATAGTGTCGTAGGATGAGGCCTCTACTTGAATGCGCTCGGGCGGCACGCCGCGCGCAAGCAGGTAAGCCGCGCCCGCGACGGATTCCAGCCAAGGGTAACCCTCCGGGTCAAGCGGCGGCGGACGATGTACGGTGCCGGCGGACAGGCACACAATAGGCGCATCCCCCGCGAGTTCCACAGCTCGTTCGAAGCGTCGCACCGCCCACGGCGGGAGTTCCCCGCCCTCACGCACACCTCCGCCGAGCACGATAACGGCATCCATGGTCTTGTTCCACCTAGCGCTCGGACACGATGCGAAGGGATGGTTTCAGAGTCTGCCAGTCCGGAAGCTCGTAAGGCTTTAGCTCCGTCCTGACAGACGTGGAGATGTCCTTCGCTTCGTAGGGGCCGATGGACGGAATCTGAACCGGGAACTCGAACGTCTTGGCGCCACCCGCGGTTAGCGTCAGATGAGCGTCGAGTTCAGGCAGATCGGCCGGAGAATGGTTTACTGCCACGAAAGCGATCTTCGCCTGTCCTGAGCCGCCTTCGGACACGCGCAGCCCCGTTATCTCGATGTACTTGCCGAGTGGATGAGCAGCGGCGCCGTTCTCCGCGCCTGCCGTGCCCGGCTTCTCCAGTTCGACGGCGGCGGTCTTGCCGGACCTGGACCCTCGCGGCAACACAAACATGTACAAGATTGCGAGCAAGGCCACCAAGCCCACGGCGGAAAACACCGCAACCCAAACCGGCGATAGCGACGAGGTTCTTCGTGGCGGCTCAACGGCCATCGGTTGATACGAAGGCGGTGGCGCAATCACGGGCTGGGGCGGCGTGTATGGCGGCGGTGATGGTGGCGCGGGCGAAGGACTCGGGTTCACTGGAGTGGAAGTTGCGGCAGGCGCGGGCGCGACCGGCTCCACAGGCGCGGGAGGAGGCTGCACGGTCGCCGCCGCAGCCTTCGCGCGGGCCCGACAGGTAGGGCAATCATTCTCGGAAGGCGGGACTTCCGACCCGCACTTTGGGCAGATCCACGTGAACATAACTGCTAATTACTGTAGCGTGATCTTACGCAGTTGTTCGATCCGCGCCCGCAGGGCCCGCGTGAAGCAATCCTCTTCTTCCAGGTTCGCGCCCGCCGCTTTGAAGCCGACTCGGATCTGCGCATCCGTGATTTTGCCGAGGTATTGCATGAGCCAGCGAACGTCTTCCACGCGAATGTCATGGCGGAACAGCAAGGTGTGAGCGCCGGTGAAGCCGAACTGCACATAGCCGTCGCGCTCGCCGTTCACGAACTCGCTGGTCTGTTGTGTGTATAGCCTGCAATCCCAATTCATGCGGCCGAATAGCCGTCCCCAGGCCCCGAACGACTGCCCCCAGTCATTGACGAAATACACGCGCCGGCCGTCCGCCAGTCGAAGGATGCTGGTGTTGCTGCCCTTGTAGCTATCGCGGCTGTCCTTGTTGTCCCAATTGGAGAACAACATAACCAGCGCCTTCAAGCCCTTCAACTCTCGTGTGTGTCGCAAGCCTGGATCAATCCAGCTCCATGAGCCGACGAATTTGGCGCCGGGTTCGATTCGCTCAAAGCTCGCCCACGTGTAGGCGCCGTCGGGCTGGATGAAACCCGATGCTCGCTTCAAGGCAGGAATACCCTCGATGCGGCCGTGGGCGGAGAAAACCGTTGTTTCGGCGTAGTATCCGAGGGCGGTGACAAAGCGCGTGATAAAAGTCTCCGACATCACGTCGCGGCCGCCTTTCACGCGCCACTGGATACCTGCAGCGTCACGTACAAATACTTTTGGGCCAGTGCCGCCCATATCCTCCCGCAAGAACGTGTACGGCGGCCTGGGAGGATTCGCAACGGACGAGAAGTCGAAAGCCTCTACGGGACCGGGTTCCTGCCAAAGGACTACCGGCGTCACCGCAAGCAGAAGCGCCAGGATCAAAGGCGTGCCACCTGTCGCAGTTGGCGGATGCGGAGCCGCATCGCCCGCGCAAAACACTGCTCCTCGTGGCGTGAGGCTCCAGAAGCGCGCAGGGCGGAACGGATTTGCGCGTCACTGATTCGTCCGAGATATTGCATGATCCAGCGTACATCGTCGACGCCGATCTCATCCTTGAACTCGTCATCATGCTTACCGCTGAAGCCGAACTTCACCTCGCCTTCCTCCACAGATTTGATGAAATCCGGCGATTGCTTGGCGTACGCGTCGCAATTCCACTTCTCGCGCGTGAAGAAGTTGCCCCACTTGCCCATGGAGCCACCCCAATCGGTGACCATGTACACGGACCGGCGTTCCTCTCCTGCGCCTTCGAGGACGATGGCTGTGTTACTGGTGGCATCGCGCGCGTCCTTGTTGTCCCAGTTTGATGTGAACATCAGCAGGATCTTCAAGCCGTTCAACTGACGTGTCCCCACGAAGGGGTTCTGCTCCCATGTCCAGCCAACGGTCTGCAGATAACGACGTGAGGGATCGATGAGTTCGAAGCGGGCGTCGCGGAAGTAGCCTCGCTTGTCGACGAAGCGATCCGCGCGCCCAAGGTTGCGTACTCCGGCGATGCGTCCGCTGCGCACGTAGTACACGGGTTCGACGAAGTATCCGGCTGCCCATGCGAGCCGCGAGGCGAATGTTTCCGCTTTTACTTCCTCACCCCATTTGACAGACCAGCGCGCTCCTGTCCTGTCGCGAACCTGTACTTTTGGTGAGGTACCCGATGAGTCTTCGCGGATGAAGCGGAAAGGTGGCTTGGGAGCACGCGCGGCGCCGCCGGGCCCGGCGGCCAGGTTTAGACGCTCGATGGCTCCAGGATCGCGCCAAAGAAGGCGCGGGGCCCCGTTCAGCGAAGCGGTCAACAATGCAACAGCGAACAAATAACGCATGCCGATTTGTTAGATGTTGCCGACGCGATAATGGTACGGTGGCTTGGTTTGTTAACGGGGAGTTAGTGGACGACGCGGCGGTCCGGGATGAGGCCGCGATGATGCGTCCTCAATACATGCAGTCCGTCGCGGGCATGGATCCCATCGAGGCGGAGATGCAGTTGCGCGATTGGGCCCGGGAAAACGTGATCGAGCGCATGTTGTTGCGTGCAGAGGCATTGCGCGATCCCGAGCCGGTCCCTGCGGAAGCAGCGGAGAACGAGGTCGAGTACCGGCTACAGCGGCTTCTTCATCGCATCCAATCGCAAGTGAAGCTTCCGAAGGCTAAAGCGATTGCGGATTACTACAAGCAACATAAAGAGAATTTCATCTATCCGGAGATGGTGCGCGCGGCGCATGTCGTGAAGAACGTGGACGAGCAGAATCATGAGGCGACGGCTCGCGCGGGCATCGAGGCAGCGATGGCGGAGCTTGAAGCGGGCGCTCCGTTCGCTGAAGTCGCCGATCGTCATTCGGATTGTCCCGGCGATGGCGGGCTGCTCGACTGGTTCCCTCCCGGGGCGATGGTGGATGAATTCGAATCTGTAGTAGCGGCGTTGCAGATCGGAGAACGGAGCGGCATCTTTCGCACGCCATTCGGATTCCATATCGCGATGCTGCTCGATCGCAGGCCTGCCGGGCCTCGCCCGTTCAAAGAGATTGAAGGCGAGTTGACGAACGCGCTGATGCAGCAGATGCGCACCAAGGCCGTGGAAGATTACATCGACGGGCTACGCGCGAAAGCCGAGATCCGGCAAGGTAAGGCTCCGGCATGAAGTGCTGCGTGCCGAGCAAGCAGCATGCTGTGCTCCTGGAAACGTCTCGCGCGCGGTCTGCATCGCGAGAGCAGGCGCGGAGCGGATCAACCGAAGGCATGGTGCGGCTCCAGGGCGGAGCGTTCCTAATGGGTACGGATTCGGCGGAAGCGTTTCCGACCGACGGCGAAGGCCCGGTGCGTAAGGTGACCGTCGATGGCTTCTACATGGACGCTCGGCCGGTATCGAACGCACAGTTCCAGGAGTTCGTGCGGGCCACGGGATATAAGACCGAGTCCGAACGGTTTGGATGGTCGTTTGTGTTTCATGCGCATGTGCCGCGGGAGAAGGTGGAGGATCGCGCGCTTGGCGTGGAGTGGTGGTGCAAGATTTCGGGCGCGGATTGGGCGCACCCGGAAGGGCCGGATACGAGCGTTGAATCGCGGCTAGACATTCCGGTGGTGCACGTCAGTTGGAACGATGCCAACGAGTACGCTCGTTGGGCGGGCAAGAGGTTGCCGACCGAAGCGGAATGGGAGTATGCGGCTCGCGGTGGGCTTGAGCAGAAGACCTACCCCTGGGGCGATGAACTGACGCCCGGAGGCCGGCATCTGTGCAACATCTGGCAAGGTGAGTTCCCTTCGCAAGACACAGGCGAGGACGGGTTCACGGCTGTCGGTCCGGCCGATGCGTTCCCGGCGAACGGCTACCAGTTGTATGGCATCACTGGCAATGCATGGGAATGGTGCAGCGACTGGTTCAGCCGGGAATACCACGTAGCCGCGAGCAGGACGAACCCGATTGGACCCGGGGAAGGCTCGGCCAAGGTAATGAAGGGCGGGTCGTATCTTTGCCACCGGTCGTACTGCAATCGATATCGTGTGGCGGCGCGAACGTCGAATACACCTGACAGCGCGACGACGAATATCAGTTTCCGCACCGTACGGGACGTGTGAGGTTTCGGTACTTCCGCAGAAGCTCGTACATCACGATTCCTCCGGCGGTAGCGACATTCAGCGAGTGCTTCAGCCCCAGCATCGGAATTCGTACGAAGCTGTCGCACAATGCGATCAGCTCGGGCGCGACGCCGTCCAACTCGTTGCCGAAGATGACGCACACGGGAAACTGCGGTTGCCAGTCGAACAGGTCGACTGAGTGGACACCGGTTTCAATGACCGCGAGTTCGTAGCCGCGTTCGCGATACTGCAGGGCGGCTTCCACTGAGCTCTCACGATGCTCCCATGGCACGGTGTCTTCGGCTCCGAGCGCGGTCTTCAAGACGCCTTTGTGCGGAGGCGTGCTGGTGATGCCGCACAGCAGCAAACGCTCGATGCTGGCGGCGTCGGCCGTGCGGAAGAAGGAGCCCACGTTGAAGGCGCTGCGCAGATTCTCCAGCAGCACCGTCACTGGGAAGTGGTGGATCCGATCGTACGGCTTCGCGCCTGTCGTTACCTGGAAAGGAATGCGCTCGTCGTCCATTTAGAAATCGATGGAAGCGAGGATCTCGGAAGGCCATTTCTCGAAAGCGCGCGCGATGGCGAGAAGACTTTCCATGGACGGCATGTTTGCGCCGCGCTCGATGGAACTGATCTGGGAGACACTGAGTTTGGTCAGTGACGCCAAATCCTTCAGCGACCAGTCGCGCTCAACGCGAAGCAGCTTGATGCGATGGCCGAGGCGCTCGCGCAGACGGTCCTGGTCTGTCCGCCCGAGCCCGAATGTGTCGACGGCGTTGGCCAGAGTCTGCCGGAGTTGATTCAAGGAGAATGGCTTTGAAAGGTAATCGAAGACTCGCAGCTTGAATGTCGCGCGCATATCTTCGAGCGACGGATACCCTGTGACCACGATCACACAAAGGTTCGGCCAACGGCTTAGAAGTTGCTCCAGCACCTTTTCGCCCTTGAACTCGCCCATTTTCATGTCGAGGAGAACGATGTCGGGGACGCGCTGCTCCGCGTCTTTGGCAAGGTCATCCGGGTGAGCGTAGGCGCGAACGGAATAGCTTCCCTCGTCGCGCAGAAAGTCTTCGATATAGGTGCGGAAGTCGGGATCGTCGTCAAGGACGGCGATGTGAATGAGTCCGGGGTTCAGGACCTCCGGTGAAGACATAGAAGACACGTATCTTCTACTCTAAGAGACGGAAGGCGCGCCGGTCCACATCATTCGGACCGGCGCGAGGTCACTAGAACTCCAGGCGGGCTTGCCAGCGGATGACGCGACCGCCACCGTCCACCGATGTTTCCTTCGCGAACACACCGCCCGCGGACCCATTCACGTTCGCCGGAATTGACTGCGCGTTCTGCTGCGGAGCGAAGGGGCTGACGCTGATGGTGCCGTACTGGGGCGTGTTGAAGACGTTGTAGAATTCGCCTCGCAACTGGAGGCTCATGCCTTCGCGGATGCGGAAGCGCTTCACCACGTTGACATCCCAGTTCTTGATAGCCGGCGCCCGCTCGGTGTTGCGGCCGAGGTTGCCGATGGGACCTACGTTCGGCCCGGAGTGGCCGGGAAGACCAATGAAGCGAGCTTCGGCAGGATTGATCGGTACGGGGTTGCCGGCGGCGTCGGTGACATCCGGGTTGACGTATCCGGTAGGCGACGCGTTATCCGGCCGGGCTCGGACACCGGCGGCGCCCAGCGGATTGAAGTTCGGACGGTCCGTGCCTTCAAGCCCATCTGAATCGAGCCCGTTGGTGATCGTGTACGGGTTGCCGGATTCATATGCGGTAATGCCCGATAGCTGCCATCCACCGAGCACGCGGCCGGCAAGGTTGCGCTTGTCCTTCAGCCACGGCAGTTCATAGGTGTAGTTGAAGACCCAGCGATGCGGACGATCGAACGCAGACACTGCGCGGTCGATGGATGCGCCACCGAAGTACGTAGGAACGGCGAAGGCTCCAAGCGACGCAGTGTTTCCATATGAAAACAGTTCGCTGATGTTGTCGATGGCCTTGGACCATGTGTAGGACGTGCTGAATTGGAAACCGCTCGCGTAGCGGCGCTTCAACTCGGTTTGGAAGGAGTTGTACGAAGACGATGCGCCGTTGGTGCGAATGTTGCGTGAGCCCTGCAGCGGATCCAACCGGTTCTCGCGGAGGTTCGCTGGCACCGAAGCAGGCACCGGCGCTCTTAAGCTCGACGGCACCAGCGGGTTCAATTGCTCGGTCGCATACAGCTTGGTCCCCTTCGATCCTACGTAGCCGAGGTCGAGCAGCCAGTTCGCCGGAAGCTCACGTTGAATGGTGAAGGACCAGCGCTGGTAGTAGGGGTTCACCAAGTCCGCGGCGATTCCGGTCTGCGCAAGGCGCGGTGATGGCAGGGGCGGAGCCGTCGGCAATAGAGAACTGAAGTTGGGCGTGCCCCGCGGTGTGTCAGCGGTAGCCGAGGTGACAGTGGATGACAGGTTGTTCGGCGCCGTAGCGGACGCGTTGGAGGTGATGTTGTTGAAGTAGCTGTCGTACCCGATGCCGTATCCGGTGCGGAACGATGTTCTGCGATCGCCGAATAGCCATCCGAGCATTCCGTCCCGGAAACGCGGTGAGTAGGCGATGCCGATCATGGGCGAGAAGTTGTTCTTGTCGGCCTTCACCTTGTTGGGTTGACCGAATGGGCCCGTTAATGTGTCCGGGTTGATATTGTAGAGTCCGGTAAACGCGGGCGCGGGAATCACATTCATCGGCGTGCCGAAGTACTCATATCGCAATCCCAAGCTGAACGTGAGCGATTGCGACGCTCGCCAGCGGTCCTGGATGAAGTACGCCTGCCGGTACAGCGACGGGTAGTAGAACGGGTTTCCGAAGGTTCGGCTTGCCGTGCCGTTCAGCCCGCCGAAGTCGTCGACGAAGTTTGCCAATCCCGAATAGGCGGTTGTGGGCAGATACGTCAGCGAACCACGCTCATTGAACGGCGCAGCCTGACGAGCACGCTGGTTCATCAAATCAACACCGAAACGCAGCGTGTGGGTGCCTTTCACCAGGCTCATCGTGTCCTGAATCGTGTAGTTGTTGAAGAGACGTCCTTGCGGAAACCCCGAGGTAACTCCGTAGACGAACTGCGTAGTCGTATTGATGCCGCCGATGGCGATCAACGGTGTCGTTGCACCAAGCGGATTCTCGGGATCGAGCGGCGAATCGAGTTTGTAGCGCATGTAGTTCAGCCGGAGCTCATTCGTGAACGTCGGCGAAAAAACGTGCGTTTCGGTAAGACCGGTAATCAGCGTGGTAGCGGTGCTGCTCGTCATGAAAGTCGGGAACGAAGCAGATTCCCCGCCTCGGGGGCTGAGGAGGTCGTTGGCCAAGAACCGTCCCGATAAGATGTCGCTTTCGCTGAAGTGATGATCCACTCGAGCGCCGTACTGCCGCTGACGCAGTGTCTGAGCAAACGGGAAAATACCGCGCCCAAACTCGATGTTCCCGCGCCCGTTTCCTAAATCCTGATTGAACGGAGAGAAGCTCGCATCATTACCGGCCGTCAGGTCCAACAACAGATCGGCGTTACGATTGGTTCCTCTCGGGAAAAGCTGGCTAAACCGAGCACGGCCCGCGGGCGTGAAGGTCTGCATCAGGATGCCTTTGGTAGAGCCTTGGCGCAGTTCGAGGAAGGAAAGATGGAAGAACGTTTTGTCGCGGACAATGCGACCACCGAGCGAGCCGTCGAACTGTTGCTCGGTACCGGGCAGATTTCGGCCGCGCGCCTGCACCTCGGCTGAATTCGATAACGAGCTGGAGATGGCGTCGTCGTACGTGGAATCGAGAATGAAGCCTGCGCTGCCGTGAAAGTCGTTGCTGCCCGAGCGAGTCACCACGTTCACTACGGCGCCACCCGCACGTCCGAACTCAGCATCGTAGTTCGAGGTCTGCACATTGACTTCCTGGATGAGGCCAGGGTTTGCAATAGTCAGCGCCGGTCCGGCAACCGAGATGTCATTGTTGTCGGTTCCATCGATCATGAAATTGTTCGACCGGCCGCGTCCGCCGTTTACCGAAAAGGTTCCACTCGGATTGGTGAACTTGTTCGATGTCACGCCTGGCGCAGTCAGCGCAAGCATGTAAGGATTGCGCGAGGCGAGCGGCAGTTCATCGATCTGCTTGGTTGTGATGTTAGCAGCGCGCACCGGCGCTTCGGTCTGGATCTGCAGCGCATCGGCTGACACTTCGACCACCTGCTGCACTTCACCGATTTCTAGGTCGGCATCCAGGGTGACAACCTGGGCCGCGCCAACAACGAACTCCTTCGCGGCGAACGATCGGAAGCCCTGCGACTTTACTTGCAACGTGTAAGAACCCGGCTCCACCGCATCGAAGCGATACAAACCAGATTCGTTCGACTGCGTGGAACGATTCACGTTGGTCGATTTACTGGTGAGTTCCACGGTCGCGTTCGGAACGGCCGCGCGTTGCGAGTCACTGACAAGTCCGGTAACCGTACCGCGGCTGGTCTGAGCCAACGCCGCTGTGCAAGTAGCAAGTGCGAGTGCAAGTACGAGCGCGAAAGGACGCGCTGCGCCTTGGGTAATGCGGTGCATAAAGTACCCCTGTTGTATGCACTGGCTCTCCCCAACGCGCCAGTGGTGGTTCAATTGGTTAATTTTAACATCGCTTTACCGTGTTAGTCCAATCGGTACAAGCGCGCGGTGGGAGTCTCGCCGAGGAGGGTGACGCCCCAGCGGGCAGGGTCAGTAGCCATGTCGGCGGCGAAGTACTCATCTTTCTGTACGCTCATGTGAGTAACGCCCGCTCGCTTCAGGTCGAGGATCGCCTCTCGGCGAAGGCCTCGCGTGGGAGTTGCCTCGGAGACGGTGGGCTTCTCGGCGAGTACGATCCACTTGCCGTCGACCTCCGCTTCGAGTCGCGCAGTACCCTCCTGCTGATCGAGAGTAGCGTCGGCACGCACAGCGGAAAGCTCCACCTCCGATGGAAGCGATACTTCCACATACATCCCGCGCTTGGCGCGTTGGGCCGAGTACCAGCGCGTAACCGGGCAGTTGTCAAACGCGAGTTGCACGTCCCACGGGTTGGGATTGGCGCGCAGTTGCCAGTCGCGGGTTCGTTGGAGTTCGCCTGTAGGACCGAAGATCCGGAACTCACTGACGCTCCAAATGTCATTTGGCGCGGCGGTCGCTTGAACCATTCGAAGCTTCCGAAGCCGTCGAGGTGGGAATGAGTAGGTCCACCAGCGATTCGGTTGGAATGTACGGTTCACCGCAGCCGTGATCGATTCCCCCAGGCGGTTGCCCAACGCGGATTGATACGCGACCAGCACCTTTCGCCGGCAGTAGGCGTGCGCTATACCTCCGGGCGTGAAGATGACGCCGTCTTTCGGCACGTGCTGCTCGGCTAATTTGGCCGTGGCATAGCCGTCGATCTTGTAATTCAGGTATTCGGACTCGGATTGAATTCGGAACGCCGCGGCCCAGTAAAAGCGATCGATGCGCCAGGAGTATTGATGCGCGTACAAGGTCAGGTTCTCCGGCCAGGAGGCAAAGACTTGAAAGGCGATGAGAAGTGGAACCATGCCTCGGGCTTGCGCTACCGGCAGAGCAATGGCAAAGGCGGCGAACGGCGCTGCGCTCATCAGGAATCGTGTGCCGATGTTCTCAAAGTATGTGGAGGCAAAGATCGCAGCCGCGAGTACAAGTTGCCGGCCCAGCTTCCATCGCAGCGATAGCAGTCCAAGAGGCGCGAGCAGGAACAGCGGACCAAGAAAGCCATTCAACACTGCGCCTCGGATCGTCACTTCGAGTGGGATGTCCCAGTAGCTCTTCAGACCCTCATAGTTGCGAAGGTAAAAGCGATAGCTCTCCTCGCCTGAGATTCGGATATACGGGTTCGGGAACCAGGCATTAAGAAAAGGCGAGAAGGGGTTTCCGACGGTGATCGCGTTTTTGATCAGCCACGGCAGAATCATCAGCGCCGCGCATCCTGCGACGATGAGAGCGGGTCCAATGAACGATTCGCGTCTTCGAACAAGCTTGTAGATAAGGAATACAAATGCATAGAGCACGCCCGTGAACGCCGTGGGCTTAATCGCGTATGCGAATCCCGCGAAGAGGCCGATCAGCGGCAGGAGCGCCGCGTCGCGGGTGTCGTCCCATGTTTGTAGTGCCGCAAATAGCGTCACCGCCATGAACGCCAGCGCCACATCGATGTACGCAGTCGAGCCATCAACGCCGAACACCGGACTAAGGAAAATCATCACCGCTGCCAGCACGCCAGCCCGCGGCGCTTGGAAGCGCTGGCCGATCACAACGATGAATGCCGGAAGCGCGAGCAGGAAGCAGAAGTGCACCAGGGCCGCGGATGAGTGACGCCCGAATGAGAACGCGAACATGTACAGCATCTCCGCTCCGAGCGGCAGATTCGCGTACATGTCCGTCGTGATGCGGCCGAAGCCGTGCTGGTCCAGATAGGTTTGGACCAACCCGAGATGATAAGCGCTGCCGTCCGGACTTGCTTCCGGCGCGAGAGCATGCAGGAAGTACAGGAGTGCGAATGCCGGCGTTGCAACCGCGAGCAGCCCTTTATCCATCCACCGCAGCCGCGGCAGTTTGGCTTCGAATGGTAGGTATGCGCGGCGGTACAAGCACGCCCCGATGGAGCCTACACCCATAGCGACAAAGGTCGCCGTCCACGCAAGATGCGCCGCGTTGGCTAGGAACACAAGCAGGCTCAGCAGCGCGGAACCTGAGGCGAAGGCGTATAGGTACTGCTCGGCGCGGCTGATGCGCGGGCGCAGCAGATGCAGCAGGAGCAATCCCAGGCATTGCGCGCAGGCGACCGTGAAGAACGCGCTCGCCAGAATCGAGGCAACCTTCATTCCACGAATCCGATCCGCTTCAGAAGGACGCCCAGCGTCTCGCCGTCCGGGCTGGTCCACGGCTTATCGATGACAAGGCGAACACGCGTCTCCCGTTGTGCGAGCAACCACTCGGCCGGGATGAGTTTCTCGAACGATTTATCGCCGTGCGTTGTGTAGTGTTCCTGCCCGGCGAGTTTGCCATTGACATAGAACGATATGGTGACTGGCCCCGTCTCACGGAAAGTGCGGTCGTGGATCGCGAACTCCACGATCAAGGTTCGATTCGTGGGCGAGGCAAGCGTGAAGCGCAGTTCCGGGTCGGCGCCGGTCCATCGCCATGCGCCTTGCTCGCCCTTGTTGACGTCCCTCACGATCGCTTGCAGCGCTGCCGCGTCGCCCATCGCGATGAACTCGGCCGTAGCCGAGGTTTGAGCGCGTAACGGGAAGTGCTGTTCCGGCACAGGATAGTGGTCGGGCGTGCGCACGCAGGCGGCCGACATCAGGCTAATAGCTGCGAGCCAGTATCGTGCCGGAAAGGACATCGGTGTCGATTACCTTCAGGTTCAGCTCATGGGCCTTCTTCGCTTCATCGCGCGTAAGGATGTAGTAGTCGGGCCGCACCGTCTCGCGCTCGGTCGCGTCCAGCACCTTCAACCACGGGATGCGGTGCCGCTTGCCGTAATAGCGCATCGAGTATTCCAGATTCCAGGTTCCTCCCGCGGTGATCTGGCGTGCCCTGGCGAGTCCGGCCGCGTCGTCTTTTAGATGTCGCATCAGGCGGTTCATGCCGGCCTGATCGCGCCACTCCTTGAAGTAGCCGGTTCGGATCTGCGCGATATACAACGTAGCCAGAACAGCCGCCAGCGCTATCAGAGGAATGGATACCCATCGCTTCGGCGTTAACGCGCCCCCGAGCGCGACGGCGAGTCCGACCAGCGGCAGCATGTAGATCGCCGTTCGATTGAGCGGGTACACGAACCCGAGCAGCCGGTGCATCGTTACCCAGCATAGAACCGCAAAACCGATAATCGTCAGCACAATCGCAAGCAGCTCCGATTGGGGCGAGTTGTGCCGCCACAACAGCCAAGCCCCAAGCGGCATCGCGATGAAGAACGCAGCAGGCGCCACGACTCGCGCGATGAGAATAGAATCCGCTGGAAGCGAGTCATTGACCAAGCTACTGACGGTATCCGCCAGGCTGGACGCGCCGTAATAGAACTGGCCGGCGCCTTTGGAGACGGGGATCACCAGAATCGTGAAGGCGACCAGGATCGCCGCCAGCGCATACGAGTAGATCAGATCCCAAAACCGGCGCCGCCGAACATACAGCGGGATGGCCGCCGCCCCCAGGGCAGCAAGCGGAATTACGTATATAAGGTTCGCCGCGATGGAAAGCCCCGCGAGCACTCCCGCCACCCAAAGCCTTTCCCGCCAAACCAGGTACAGAGCCCACCAGAAGAGCCCGAGCCCGAGTCCGTACCCGCGTGCCGCGGCCATGAAATCGAGCACGAGCGGATTCAGCGTCAGCACCGCAAGCGTGAGAGGCAGCAACCAGCCCTCGCCCACCGCCGCTCGGGAAATACGAAACGAAGCCAAAAGGAAGAGCAGGCATCCAATGAGAGCCGGAATCCGCAGCACGATCTCGGATTGGCCGAACTTGTGGCGGAAGACCCGGCTCACCAGGCTGAACAACACGTGGTTGTTGGCGGAGTACTCGCCGAACACATCGCGCCATGGAGTGTCGACGTAATGCAGGAACGTGAACGCTTCGTCGATTGTAAGTGACTGCGTGGCAGCGCGATACAGGCAGAGGCTGAAGACGGCGCAGAGCAGAACGGCGCTTGCTCGGATCGGCGCGGACGTCATGGGAAGCAGTCAGGTTATCACGGAGCTTAACGCGGACCTAGACACTTAACCATAGTTAATGTACAATGTGAACCTATGATTAACGGCACCCCGGGGAAATTGGACGTGGCTTCGCTGCCCGAGGTCCATGCGAGCGTGTCCACCTCGCAGGTGTCGCTGTGGCGGCGGATGTTCGCCTTCGCGGGCCCAGCCTACCTGGTGAGCGTTGGATACATGGATCCCGGCAACTGGGCCACCGACCTGGAAGGCGGCGCGCGCTTCGGCTATCAACTGCTTTGGGTGCTGTTGATGTCGAATCTGATGGCGATCCTGCTCCAGACCTTAAGCGCGCGCCTGGGCATTGTGGCGGGACGCGACCTGGCGCAGGCCTGCCGGGAAGCTTACCCCAAGCCCATATCGTATGCGCTATGGATTCTTTGCGAGATCGCAATTGCGGCCTGCGATCTGGCGGAAGTGCTCGGGGCCGCGATTGGGTTGAATTTGCTCTTCGGCCTGCCGCTGCTGGCCGGGGTGATTCTCACCGCGGCCGATACCCTCCTCATCCTGTGGTTCACGCGCTTCGGTATTCGTGTGATTGAAGCTTTCATTCTGGCGCTCGTAACGATCATCGGCGCGTGCTTCGCGATCGAGATCTTCCTCGCCAAGCCAGACCTCGGCGAGATCGTGGGCGGGCTTGTGCCGCGACTCACGGGGGAAAGCTTATATGTTGCGATTGGCATCTTGGGCGCAACGGTTATGCCGCATAATCTATACCTGCATTCGGCATTAGTGCAGACGCGGCGCATCGGCGCGAGCGAGGCGGAGAAGCGTTCGGCCTGCCGCTTTAACCTGGTGGACTCGGTGATCGCTTTGAATGGCGCATTGTTCGTCAACGCCGCGATCCTGATCCTGGCCGCTACGGTTTTCTTCAAGCGCGGTTTAGTGGTGACAGAAATCCAGCAAGCACACCTGCTGCTCGCTCCCTTGCTAGGGACGACGATGGCGGGAGTGTTGTTCGCGGTTGCGCTCTTATGCGCCGGTCAATCGTCGACTTTGACCGGGACTATGGCCGGCCAGATCGTGATGGAAGGCTTTCTGAACTTCCGCATGCGGCCGTGGCTGCGGCGGCTGATCACGCGGATGGTGGCGGTGGTGCCAGCCGCGATCACCATCGTGTACACGGGCGAGAACGGCGCCTACCGGCTGCTGATCTTGAGTCAAGTGATCCTCAGCATGCAGTTGCCGTTTGCCGTAATTCCTCTGATTCAATTCACGGGAGATCGCAAGCGCATGGGCGCCTTCGCCAACCCAGGCTGGGTCCGGCTGCTGGCGTGGACGACTGCGCTGATCATCGTCGGGCTGAACATCTCGCTGGTTATCTCGGTGGTGGGCGAATGGGTGGAGGCGGCGGGTGACTACCGCGGCCTGGTGCTCCTGCTGGTCGTTCCGCTGTTGATCGGGTTACTAGGGCTGCTCGCGTGGGTGTGCCTGGAACGGTTCCTGCCGGCTTCGCTGCGGAAGGGCGGGAAGTCCGGAATTGAGTTGCCCGTCGGTGTCGCCACCGATCTTAAGGCGCCCGTCTACCAGCGGATTCTGGTTCCGCTCGACCACACCGACCGCGACCGGCAGGCGATTGCGCACGCGGCGGCCCTCGCCAAGACGCACGGCGCGAAGTTGTTCCTGCTGCATGTGGAAGAAGGTGTCACAAGCCAGGTGTACGGGCACGCCGCCTCGACGGCCGAGGTGGAAGCGGGTCTTCAATACTTGAACGGGATTGTGGAAGCTTTGCGGACGCAGGGAGTGGAGGCCGAGGCGGTGATCCGGCATTCGGATACGCCTCGGGATGAGATTGTGGGTTTGGCCAAGGCGATTCGACCGGACCTGCTGGTGATGGGCGCACACGGGCACAGCGGCATCAAGGATCTGATCTTCGGCGCGACGATCAATGCCGTTCGGCACGAGGTAGAGGCGCCAATCCTTGTGGTCCGGGACCCTGGCCCAGAGGGGCGGCGGCCGTGACCCAGTACGTGTCTCACTGACACACGTACGCGGCCGCAGTGTACGACATATCAACAGGTTAGGAATGACTTACAATGGTGATTGAATTGCACTGTTAAGTGTGTACCATGCGAGTCGCTGCATCCATTCTCGGACTCCTGTTGTGTGCCCCTGCGTTTGCAGCCACGCTTGAACAGTTGTCTATCGAACAGATGGCGCAGCAATCGACGTTGATCGTCCGGGGTCGTGTCACCGGGTGCGGCGGGGAGATGCGGGGCGCAATCATCTACACGCGCTGCGGCGTCGCGGTAACGGAAACCTGGAAAGGAGCCCCCCTTTCGAAGGTCGATTTCGTCGTGCCCGGCGGTACGGCTCGCGGGTTAAGTCAGACCTTCAGCGGCGCGCCGAAATTCAATCCGAACGAACAATTTGTGCTGTTCCTGTGGGTAGGACGATCCGGCATTCCTCAGATCATCGGACTCTCGCAGGGCGTATTCGACGTCACTTTCTCTAAGACCGGCCAAGCGACGGTCAAGCGCGAAGCTACCTCCGAGCGTATGCTGAACAGCAAAGGCGAACCGGTGGCCGACGAACCGGTTTCGCTCACCGTCGCCGAACTGAAGGCCCGGGTGGATAAGGCACTTGGCGGAGGCGGCAAATAGGTGCGTCGCAGAAGCCTCCAACTCGGTATTGTCACGCTGGCTGCAGCGTCGCTCTGCTCGGCGTCCTACCATTTCATCCACTTCAACAGCCGTACCGCTCCCTGGCAAGGCATTCCGGAAAAGTTCGACGTGAACGTGCTGCCCGCCAAGACGCTGCCTTACTTCATCACCGATCAGAGCGGTGTACAGCTTCATCCAAACGACACTTATACCGGATTCATCAGCCAGATCCGGGCCGCTGCCAAGACCTGGAGTGACGTAGAAAGTTCGGACCTCCGCCTTGCTTTCGGCGGGTTCGCTGCTCCGAACGCGCCCCAGTCAGGGCCGTCGATGGAGATCGTGTTCGAGGACTTGGCTCCGGGATTGATCGCGGCCGGCACGCCCACAGTTCGTGCGGAGAACAACGGGCAGTTCGTGCCGATCCTCCGATCGGTCGTAATGATTCGTCCGGATCTTCGCAATCATCCGAGCTTCGGCGAGAGCTTGTTCGGCACGATGGTTCACGAGATCGGCCACGGCTTGGGACTGCAGCACACATTCACTTCGGGCGTCATGGCGACGGCGATCACTCGCACCACCAGCCGAGCCAAGCCCCTTACGGTCGACGACGTCGCGGCGATCTCGCTGTTGTACCCGTCTGCGGCGTTCGCCGGGACGACCGGCAGCATCAGCGGACGCGTGACGATGCAGGGTTCGGGCGTAAACCTCGCCTCCGTTGTCGCGATCTCGCCCAGCGGCGCAGCCGTGAGCACGTTGACCAATCCTGACGGCACGTATCGCATCGATGGCGTGCCTCCCCGGTCTTACTTCGTGTACGTGCATCCACTTCCTCCCCCGCGGCAGGGACAAACAACACCGGGTGACATCGTATATCCCCGGACGTCGGACGGCCAGGAGTTGCCTCCCTCCGGGCCTTTCTTCACGATTTTCTACCCCGGGACGAACGATCCTTCGCGCGCCGTGACGGTGAATCCAACACCTGGACAGGTGGTGGAGAACGTCAACTTCAGCGTTCAATCGCGTAGCGGATACGGCATCCATTCCGTCGACACGCGAGCTTTCCCCGGGCCATCGGCCGTGAAGCCTCCTTATCTGAGCCCGAACATGACGTACCCCTTCATTGTGGCGACGGGTTCTGGGTTGATCAACGGAAGCGCTCCGGCGCCGGGTCTGACGGTATCAGTGCTCGGCGGCGCCACGCTGGCCACTAAGCCGTATTCTCCCGCTCCCGCTTCTTACATGCAGATCGATTTTGACGTGCGTACGCTCGGCTTCTTCAACGACAGCGCCCGGCACCTGGTGTTTTCGCGAGGCGGCGACATCTACGTTCTTCCCGCTGCGTTCTTCCACGTCGACAAAGCGCCGCCCGCGGTTTCTGCCGTGATTCCCACGGGAGACGCGGGGCAGCGGCAGGCGATCATCCTGGGCGCGAATCTTTCCGATACGTCGCGCGTGTATTTCGACGGAGCGCCTGCGCCGGTGCGTGAAGCCGATGGTCTCGGCGGGCGCCTGGTTGTTACTCCTCCGGCAGCCGCGCCGAATCACCGCGCATCCGTGGTAGTGCTCAGCGCTGAAGGCCAAAGCTCGCTGTTCCTGCAAGGCGATTCACCGGCCACTTATACCTATTCTGGGGAGCTCGCTTCGCTTACCGCTCCAAATGCGAGCGTTAGTGTCACACCTGGCCTGCTGACGGCCGGCGCCGAATCGATGGTTCAGATTGACGTCACAGGCGGAGTGGTGCTGGAAGGTCAAACCACGGTGGGCTTCGGGTCGAGCGACATCGTTGTTCGCAATATCGCCGTTGTCAGCCCCACGCGCATTCTCGCGAACGTGGCTGTGAGTGCGGCTGCCCAAAGCGGTTATGCGCAGGTTTCCGTCGTATCAGGTTTGCAAGTCATCGCCCAGCCTTTCGCCGCCCAGATCGTCCCCGCTCAGCGAGCCTTCTGGCTAAATACGCCGGTGTCAGCGGTGAGTGCGGGATCGAGCGGAACGATTCGTGTTGGTAGCTCGCCGGTTGGATTGACCGGCAGCAACTTCGTGCTGTATCTGAACGATCAGCCGGTTCCGGTGCTCGCGGTGGATGGCGGTCAGATCACGTTCCAGGTTCCCAGCGCTACGCCGACCGGAGCTGCGGTACTGCGGATGGAAGCCGCGGGTGAGCGAAGTCTGCCCATCCTGTTAATGGTCGATTCGCCCGCGCCGAGAATCGTATCCGCGGCACCAAGTTCGGCTGTCGATACGCTAGCTTCGACGACTGCGCCCAAGGTGCGCATAGGCCAGTTCATGGCCGTGACTGTCAATCACTTGGCTCCGCGAGACACGTTGATTGAAACCTCGCGTGTGCTGGTGAAGCTGGGAAATGCGGGATTGCCCGTGGCGCAAGTCCTTCCAAACGGAGACATGCACCAACTTCTGGTTTACGTGCCACCCACCACGGCGCTTGGGCGTGACGTGCCGCTGAGTGTGGTATTCGGGACGAGAACTTCCGAGCCTTTGAGTGTAACGGTCGAGGCGGGTAACTAGCGGGAGATCGAGCTTAATCTGCCGCGCGGTTCCGAGACGCCGGCGAGCAGATCTTGGCGTCCGCTGCGGCTCTTTTCATTAATTTCCATTCCAATTGCCACATCCGCGAAGAAACTTCTTCCAAGCGGTTGAGCCTCGCTGACAACAACCCTGAGTGATGCAAAATTGCCTGAATTTCATCGGCGCCGCGAGGCTTGTTTTTTGGATCGTCTGACACTCTAGGCCTTTGGTATACGTGAAAACAATGTCCGCTATTCATAGTATTGGCGTGAGTCATGTGACGCAACCGTTTCATTACCCTAGTACGTTCTAGGTTTGTTTTCTACTGTGTACTTAGTGGGCCCGCTTCCGAATTTCTCTCACAAAGCGCCAGCTTTGATTAAGAAATAGCGTTGTCGTCGCGAGGAACCAGTCGGAGCATGCTCAAGGTGACCGTCAGGACGCGTTGATCGTTGGCGCCACGCCATTCCGGTGACGCTGCGATGTCAAGCCGGTATTCGGGCGCGTCCGGCAGATCCGCTTCGAGGATGAAGAGGCCGTTACGCTCCAGCGTCCACTGCCCAATGGACGCTCCATTTGCTTTCGCCTGGACGGTGACGGGTTTACCGTCCAGGAAGGGCTGCTCCGGGGCGTGCCCGCGAATGCGCACCTTCTGGGGACCTTTGCCCGAACGGCGAAGCACAGCCGAGGCATGCGGTCCAATCCATCGGAACTTGTTGCCGTACACGCCTTCCAGCGCGTGCCAACCATCCAACAGCTTCTGCTCGTGTCCCGGCAGCGAGAAGTCGATTACGTCTTCCCGGTCGCCAGGATAAAGCTCCTTCTTCTCGAGCGTGGGTAGCAGGTTGTAAACACCGCCCTCATTTGGAGCCTGGTAGGCGCACCGGGTGCAACTGAGCACGTCGAACGCGCCGCGCGTTAGATTTCCGCCACAATCGGGGCATCTCAGGGCAGTCTCGAAGGACTCGGCCGAGAACGGCGGAATCACGGCTTCCCCGCCCTTTCTGCAGGCCGCCGCAAGCGTTCCGCCAAGAAGACGCGCCGCCCGCCACGTCGAGTGGTATGGATCGAGACGAACCGCGAGCCTTTTCATCCAACGTTCGCCCCACCCGCGTTCGGGAACAAAAAGGTCGAACTCGCGCGCGACGAAATGACGCTGAATGAGCGCATCCCAATCGTTCAGATACATGCGATGGTTTTGCCGGATGCCGAAGCTCTCTTCCTGCTCCGCGCCGATCACGTCTCGCACCAGGTATCCGAGCAGTCCCAATTCAAAGAGCTTTCGCTCCCAAGGCTTCATTGTGCGTACATACGGGCATCGATACAGTCGCAGGGATAGCAAGCGCCGCATCGGCTCCTCCGCAAAGAGGAAGACTCCGCCGGGCGCCAGGACGCGAGTGACTTCTTTGAAGACGCTTTCCAGGTCCATGAACTGGCTGAGGGTCTGGCACGTCATGATGAAGCGGATCGAGTTGTCGCGGAAAGGCAGTTTGCCGCCATCGCCCGCGATGCGAATCGGCGCGCGCGTGTAGTTCCACTGCTCCTGCAGCGCAATGCCATGACGGAGCGCGTCGGCCGAGATATCGAGAGCGTAGCCTTCCGCTCCAAAATCGTTGGCCAGCATGTAGCTGGTGTGGCCCGCGTTGGCGCCGATCTCTAGGAACGGCGTCATGGGTCCTATGAACTCGGCGTGATTGCGAAGGATAGAACCGCGCGTCAGGTTCTCCTCGCGATACACCCGCATCGCCCGCTCCGGCTCGCCAAGGGAAGCGAAATTATGAAACTCGACTTGTGCGCGTTTGACCGAAAATGTTTGTGAGGGCTGACTGGGCGTCACAAGAAAGCTTCCACCTCAAGCGCCCGTAAATCCGGTACGAGCAGGTCTGGCTGACACGCCGCGAGTTCCTCAGGGGTAGACACACCCGTTGCCACGGCAATGGATCGGATACCGTTTAGTTTAGCAGCCTGGACATCATTGGGATGGTCGCCGATGAGGGAAAACCTCGTGTTACGACCGGCAAGGCGCTGCCGACGCGCCTGACTCATCGCTTTCTTAGCCAATCCCGCGCGTGTGCTCGCCATCTCAGAGAACGCGCCGAGGGCGAAGTGGCGGCGGACCCCGGCGGCTTCCATCTTCTTCCAGCCGATGGCGGTCAGATTGCCCGTCACCAAACCAGCGGGAATCGATGCAGCTTCCAAGCGATGGAGCAGGTCCACGACACCGGGACAAAGCCGATCCTCCAGTTTGGGACAGATGAGCTGGTAGCCGGCTTGTGCTCGCTCCACGATCGCGGGCATCCAACGCTGGATGTCACGCATCTTGGCTCCGGCGGAACGCAGCAGGGTTCGGATGAGATCGCGATCCAGCTTGCCGCTGGTCGGCAGGTCGCCGAACTCCGTTTGGAACCGGGTTACTTCGCGAATGGCATCGACAATCGCCTGCCGGTGATGCGGTCCTGCGCGATGAAGGATGGTTCCATCAATGTCAAATAAAACGACGGCTCGCGCCGGGAGCATCCTTCCACTATACGAGCGCGACTTCGGTTAAACGCCCGTGGGGAAAGTCTCGGGCACGGTGTCGCGCTCGGCCGCGTTGTCGTGCTCGGTGTGAGTGGCGCGGATCGGCCGCACGGCATGCGTCTCGTCTATATGGATGACCGCATCGAACTGTGCGCGAAGGTCCGCGGCGAAGTAGTGGCTGTAGCGTTCCGTGTCCGGCCGGTAGATTACACCGATGGCGCGCTCTAGTAGTCGTCCCTCCATCGTCGTCTCTCGCAGGTTGAGGAGGAACCGCGGGATACCCGTTTCGTGGAAAAGTCGCTCGTAGCTTCCGGGTGTGCCCGGACGAACGCGCTTGATGTGACCCGGGCTGCCCCAATCGTCGGCAGCCATGACAGTTCCTGTGTAGGTGGTAAAGCCGATAAGAAATGTTTCGCCCGGGTGGCGCTCGCGCATGAGTTGGCCCACGTTCCACTCACCCCGTTTGGCCATGTCGGTAGCTCGCGCGTCGCCCAGGTGCGAGTTGTGGGCCCAGATCACGACCTTCGGCCGAACACCGCGGCCGGCGATGTGGTCGCAGAGCGCGTCGATGGTGTCGGCCATGTGCCGGTCGCGGAGGTTCCAACTGGAAACACGGCCTGCAAACATCGTGCGGTAGTATTCCTCGGCGTTCTTGACTAAGCGCGCGTTCTGTTCGGCATAGAACTTCGCATCTTCGGCACTCGGGCCATCCTGAGGGTCCACCGAGCGAATCGCTATCAGTTGCTGAAGGGCTTCAGACTCGCAGGAGGGGCGCCCGCCGAAGGCCACCGTGTAGCCGTACGATTCGGGATTCTCGCTGAAATGATCGAAGCACGCATACCGATCGCGAGCCTGCCGCGCAGCTTCGGGATCGACCGAGTCCAGGTAGCGAACCACTTCCGCGCGCGAGCGGTACAGGCTATACAGGTCCATGCCGTAGAAGCCTGCCTTGCGATCACTGCTGGGGAGGGAATTGTTCCATGAGCGGAGCCAACCTACGAAGTCACGAATAACCGTGTTGCCCCACATCCACTCCGGAAACTTGTCAAAAGTGGAGAGCGCTTCTTCCGGCGCCGCGTCCGTACTCTCGCCGCGCACGTATCTGTGAATGCGGTTGGCGTCAGGCCAATCGGCCTCAACAACGACCGCCTGGAAGCCGCGCTCCTCAATCAGGCGTTGCGTGATGCGGGCACGCACCTCGTAGAACTCATGCGTGCCATGCGAAGCCTCGCCGATGAGGACAAAGGGCGAGTCTCCGCATGCCGCAAGGAGGGGGTCGAGGTCTCTCACGATATCCGAGAGCGGTTTGGCCGCGCTTCTTAGCCGATCGATCTTCACACTAGTGAGACATAACCGGCGGCGGAAATGTGACCTGCGATCCTATGGGCAGACACATGCCGACTGGGGCCGAACTGTTCGTCGATGCCATCGAAGGAGAAGGCATTCGCCAGATCTTTACGTTGGTAGGAGATCACCTGAACGATGTGCTCCTATGCGCCGGACGGCTCGGCTTGCGCATCGTTGATATGCGGCATGAGGCGGCTGTGGTTCACGCGGCGGACGCGTGGGCGCGACTTCATAAGCGACCATCCCTCGCGCTGGTGACTGGCGGGCCCGGGCATACCAATGCGGTGACGGGTGTCGCCACTGCTTTCTCGGCCTGCAGTCCCGTGGTGACCGTGAGCGGCTCGCGCCCAAGCCTGCAGGCGCAACGCGGCGCGTTTCAGGAGCTGGACCAGGTGGGGCTGGTTCGTCCAGTGGTCAAGTGGGCGGCCGAGCCGGCACACGCGTCCCAGATCCCGTTTTATGTGCGGAGGGCATTTGCCGAAGCGATGGCAGGGCGTCCTGGTCCCGTGCATATAACGATTCCGGTGGACGTGTTTGCCGCCACCGCCGATGGACCTGCATTCCCTGGCGAAGTTGGCGAGGTGGCTCGGCCTGCGCCGTCTGCTCGCGATGTCGAAGCGGCCTTAGCGGTTCTGCGTGCGGCCGAGCGCCCGGTAATCATCGCTGGCGCAGGAGTTTGGTGGTCCGATGCGGGCTGTGAGTTGGCCGCATTTGCCGAGCATGCCAGCATTCCCGTTTATACGATCTCGCTGGCGCGCGGAGTGTATCCCGATTCAGCGCCGATGTCGATGGGCTATGCAGACGTTTCCCTGAATCGCGGGGCCGCGAACGCCTTTGCGGAGGCCGACGTAGTGCTGGTGGTCGGCAAGCGAGTGGACTTCCGGCTGGCAATGGGCAGCACCAAGCTGTTCCCGGCGTCCGCAAAGTTCGTTCAGGTGGACATTCATCCTGCGGAGATCGGTATCAACCGGCGCATCGATGTCGGGTTGTGCGCGGATGCGAAGTTGACGCTTGCGTCCTTGCGGGAAGGCTGGGGAACGGCCACACCGCGAGACGGTTGGGTCGATCGGGTGCGCGGCTTTCAGCGCGATTGGCAGGCGTGGCTTTCGGCCGCGGCATTAGACGCGGCATCGCCCATCCATCCGGCGGCGCTCTTTTCCGAGCTGCGGCGCGCGCTGCCGGCCGACGTTCTGTATTCGTGGGATGGAGGTGACTTCGTGCATTGGGGGCGAGCGATCCTGCCGGCAAATCAGCCCGCCGGATGGGTGCGGCTTGGCCCCTTAGCAACCATCGGCGCGGCCCTGCCGAATGGGCTTGCGCTGCAGATGGCGCATCCTGATCGCCCTGTCGCAATCCTCACGGGTGACGGCGCGCTCGGGTTCTATATCGCGGAACTCGACTCGTTGGTCCGGCACGCGCTTCCGGTTGTGATTATTGTCGGCAACGATGCGGGCTGGGGGCTTGAGCGTGAGTTGCAGGGTCGCACGCATACGGTGGGATGTGAGTTACGCGCAACTCGGTACGACCTCGTGATGCAGGGTTTTGGTGGGCTCGGTGAGAACATCACTTCGTTAAGCGAAGTAGGACCGGCGGTGCAGCGCGCCTTTGCGGCCCGCCGTCCCTACCTGCTAAACATAAACGTGCGCGGCGTGCGATCCCCATTCACCCGTTGGAAAATAGGCGAGGGCTAATTCTTCGGCTGTGTTCGCGATCGCTCGGTGGCCTTCGGCAGTTGAGAACTGCCATCCCGGCGGAACTCCTGGTTCAGCGCGATGAAGTCGGCTCCTTTGGCGTGAAGCTGCCGCACCTGGTCGATGGGCCTCCCGTGATACTCGCTTAGAAAGATCAGATTGGCTTCTGTGGCAAAATCGGGGCCGGGTAAGGTGACGTTGTGCTGCCTGGCGATATCCGAGAATGACTTGCCGCTGTTGCGCGCATCAATGATCTGATTTGGGGACGCTGAGGAACGCCGGGCAATCATCAGCACCGCTGGAATCTCGCCAACAGGAATCCCTTTCTCGTGAATGGCTCGCACGGCTCGCTGGCTGTTGCGGAAGTAGTCGGACATGCTGTCGAAGTAGTCCACGGTGGCGTCACGCACGCCCGTGCCCACCGGGTTCTTCGCTGTGGGTGTCGATCGGGGCATGGTGTCTTGCGCCGCGATCGAGAGGGCGAGCAGGAAAACGCAGGAAGCTTTCATGGTTCCTCCATTCATGTGGACGCTTCCGCGCTTGCGTTGTGACAGATCGCGTGGATGTTAGGATCGGCGTAGTGGAAGAGCAGGACGTTTATGGCGCTATCGGCGAGGATGGATTTCGCCGCCTGGTAGCCGCATTCTACCGGCAGGTCCCGGGCGACGATATTCTCGGACCGATGTATCCGAAGGAAGACATGGAAGGGGCCGAAGAGCGGCTCCGCGATTTTCTGATCTTCCGATTCGGCGGACCACAGCATTACATCGAGCAGCGCGGGCATCCGCGGCTTCGCATGCGTCATGCGCCTTTCGCTGTTGGGCAGGCAGCTCGGGACCGGTGGGTGGAAACGATGGATCGAGCCTTTGCCGAGACCCGCTTGCCCGCCGATGCCGAAGCGGTCCTACGCGCTTTTTTCGAGTCTATGGCGACCTTTATGATGAATC